>JAPYWZ010000010.1 GCA_028276105.1 Microgenomates group bacterium
AAAAAATATGTCTTTAAAACTTGAAGAACAAACTCTAACCGAACAACCAATGATTGAGTGGTTTAAGGGTTTGGGGTATGAGTATAAGTTTGGGCCGGATATTTCACCGGGTGGGGTTTTGGTGGAAAGAGATGATTTTAAAAAGGTTTTGCTTGAGGATAGGCTGAAGGCTTCTTTGCGAAGACTGAATTCATCGCTTATAGAAAAAGCCATTGATGAGGTAATTTTTAAGATTAAAAAAATAAACTTTTCCAATTTAGAGTTGACCAATAAAGAGTTTTATCAGTTATTAAAAAATGGAGTTAGGATTGATGTCAGAGATAAAGAGGGTAATTTAAAGGGCGAGTTTGCAAAGGTTGTCGATTTTGAAAATCCCCTAAACAATGACTTTTTAGTTGTTAATCAGTTTACTGTCCAAGGATTTGAAAAAATCCGCCGGCCTGATGTGGTAATTTTTATCAATGGTATCCCGATTGCCATTTTTGAACTAAAAAATCCAACGATTGAAGAAGCCACCATAAAAGAAGCTTTTAACCAACTTCAAGAGTATAAAAAAGACATCCCAGAAATCTTTAAATACAACCAGATTTTAGTCATTTCTGATTTAGTTGAAGCAAAGTATGGGACGATTTCTTCATCTTTTGAGTGGTTTAAAAAATGGCGCGGGATTGATGATCCTGACGAAAAGTTAGAAGGTATTTCCGAACTGGAAATTTTAGTGAAAGGTATTTTTCAAAAAACAAGACTTTTGGATATTATCAAAAACTTTATTGTTTTTGAGGCTGATAGCGAAAAAGAAACCTCAAAATATACCAAAAAAATATGTCTTTATCATCAATACTTTGGTGTCAATAAAGCTATTTTAAAAACCCTTGAAAAAATTAGACCAAAAGGAGATGGCAAGATTGGTATTCTCTGGCATACCCAAGGCAGTGGCAAAACTTTATCAATGGTTTTTTATGTCAATAAAATAAGAGAAATAAAAGAGTTAAAAAGCCCCACCTTTTTATTCCTAACCGACAGAAATGACTTAGACGGTCAGTTTTATAAAACATTTCTAAGAACTGGTTATCAATATCTTGTTAAACAAGCATCAACTATTGAAGACTTGAGAAACAAATTAAAAAATCCTGGTAATGAGATAATCTTTACCACCATTCAAAAATTTGCTGATATCGATGAAGTTTTTTCTGAAAAAGAAAACTTTATTGTCATTGCTGATGAAGCCCATCGTTCTCAATATGCCATTCTTGCTGCTAAAGCAAGAAAAGCCCTACCCAACGCTTCTTTTATGGGAATAACCGCAACGCCGATTGAAAATAAAGATAGAAATGTAAGATATGTTTTTGGCGATTATATTGACAAATATACCATCAGTCAGTCAATAGCTGATGGAGCAACGGTTAAGATATATTACGAGGGAATATTAGTCCCTTTACACCTTACTAATTACTTTATTGATGACGAGTTTGAAGACTTAACCCAAGAGGTAGATTATCCAATAAAAGAAACTTTAAAGAAAAAAATAACTAAGTTGGAATCATTGATAATGGCTGATAATAGACTAGAGAAAATAGCCAATGATATTGTTTATCACTACAATAATCGACCAATTGAAGGAAAAGCAATGGTTGTCACAATCAGTCGCAATGTGGCGGTGAAGATGTATCAGTTAATCAAAAAAATTCCTAATTCACCAGAAGTGGCGGTTGTCATTTCAAATCCCCAGGAGTTTAAAGATAAAATTCAAAAGGAAATTGATAATAATGAACTTGAAAAAAGATTCAAAAATCCTGATGATCCTTTGAAAATGGTTATTGTTTGTGATATGTGGCTTACTGGTTTTGATGTCCCAAGCTTAACCACAATGTATTTTGATAAACCACTAAAAAATCATACTTTAATGCAAGCTATTGCTCGCGTCAATCGCGTTTATAAAAATAAAACTGGTGGGTTGATTGTTGACTATATTGGTATTGCCGATGATTTAAGAAAAGCATTAAATCTATTTGACTCAAAATTTAAAGATGAGGCTTTAACTTCAATTGAGGAAATAAAAAATAAGATGTATGAAAAATATGATATTGTTAAAGCAATGTTTGAGGGAATTGACTATTCAAACTGGAATTATTTATCCGGAGAAAAATTAGCTCAACTTTTTCAAAAAAGCCTTAATCATATTGTCACTGATCCAAAGACTGGCAATCTTGACGAAAAAAGAAAAGAAAGTTTTTTAAAGGAAAGTCTCGCTTTGATTAAACTTCACGATTTTGTTATGCCGGCAAAAGAAGCCTATGAGATAAAAAAAGATGTGGATTTTTTCAAAACCTTAAGAGCGGCTTTGATTAAAAAAATAAAGGTAAAAACACCGATTTTTGATGGAGACTTAAAATTAGAAGAACCATTAAAAGAATTAGTCTCAAAAAGTATTGCCGCTGAGGGAATTATTGATATCTTTTCTTTTGAACAAAAAGAAAAATTGGATATTAGTTTATTGGATGAAAAATTTTTAAACAAAGCCAAAGAGTTAAAATATAAAAATTTAACAATTGAAATTTTAAGAAAAATTTTAGAGGATGAGTTAAAAATAAGAATTCGAAAAAATAGATTTCGTTATTACTTACTTTTGGAGTCATTGCAAAAATTAATTGAAAGTTATGAAAATCGATTAATAAGCGCCAGTCGAATTTTAGAAAGATTGGTTGAATTAGCCAAAGAAATAAGAAAGGTTGATGATGAAGTAAAAAATATTGGCTTATCTGAAGAAGAGTTGGTTTTTTATGATGCAATAAAAAGTAAAAAAAACATTTTTGAAGATGAAAAATTAAAAAAGATTGTTAAAGATTTAGTAAGAGAAATTCGGCGTGATTTGATTATTGACTGGACTAATAATGAGATTATAAAAGCAAGAATTCGTGATAAGATAAGATTTTTACTTCTTAAAAACAATATCAAAACTACCGATATAGAACCTTTGACTAAAGACTTATATGAGCAAGCTTTTTATGTCTTTAAAGATTATAATTTTTCCTCTTAAAATCTATGCCCATTCAAAAATACTCAGTTAATCAACACCCTATCCAAACTCTTTTATCATGGATAAACTCCTCAGAAATTGCTATTCCCGAAATCCAAAGACCATTTGTATGGGATGGGGTAAAGGTGAGGGATTTTATTGATTCTTTGTATCGTGGTTATCCGGTTGGTTATCTTATCTTATGGCGAAACCCCAATGTTAGATTAAAAGATGGATCAATATCTTTTGGCAAAAGGATTTTGATTGATGGTCAACAGAGGATTACCGCTCTTATGACTTCAATTTTAGGCTGGGAGATTGTTGATAAAGATTATCAAAAAAGACGGATAAAAATTGCTTTTCATCCAGTTGAAAAAAGATTTGAAGTGGCCAATCCTGCTATTGAAAAAGATAAAAGTTGGATAAAAGATATCTCAGTTGTTTTTTCTTCTGATTTTCGGCTTTACAAAATGGTTGATGAATATTGTCAGCTAAATCCTTCTTATAAAAAAGAAGATATTTTTGAAAGTTTAGAGTCACTTCGTGGGATTGTTAACAATCATATTGGTTTAATTGAGCTTAACTCTGATTTGGATATTGATACTGTTAATGAAATTTTTGTTCGGATAAATTCAGCTGGTGTTTCTTTGAGTCAAGCGGATTTTGCTATGTCAAAAATTGCCGTTAATGAAAAGTTTGGCGGGATGGAACTAAGAAAAGCGATTGACTATTTTTGTCATTTGGCGATAAAGCCAGAGTTTCATGAAAGCTTAAAAAAATTAGATCCTGATTTTACCAATACTTCGTACTTTCAAAAAATGGAATGGTTAAAAAAGGAAAATGATAATCTTTTTGATCCCAAATACACTGATATGCTTCGGGTTGCTTTTACCTATAAATTTAAACGAGGAAAACTTCAAGATTTAGTCTCGCTTTTATCAGGACGTAATTTTGAAACTCGCGCTTATGAGGAGACTATTGCCGAAGAATCTTTCAATCTTTTAAAAGAAGGAATTTTTGATTTTATGAATGAGAATAATTTTAAAACTTTTTTGATGATTATCCGATCATCTGGTTTCATTGATCCGGAAATGATTGGTTCAAGAAACGCTTTGAATTTTTCCTACATTTTGTATCTTACTTTAAAAAATCTTGATTTTAATCGAGCTTTGATTGAAACACTGGTTAGACGGTGGTTTGTTTTTTCAATTTTAACCCGTCGTTATTCCGGTTCACCAGAGTCAAAATTTGACTATGATATCCGCCAGATTCACAAAATTGGACCAAAAGAATATCTTGAAAGTGTCATTAATGCTGAACTTTCAGATGTTTTTTGGGACGAGGCTTTACCGCAGCAGATGAATACCTCAGTTGCCTCAAGTCCATTTTTTAATTTGTATCTTGCCGCTCAAATTATTGATAATGATAGGGGATTTTTATCAAAAGAAATTAAAGTTAAAGATTTAGTGGAAATAAAAGGTGATGTTCATCATGTCTTTCCCCGTCAGTATCTTAAAAAGTATAATTTTTCTCGTGGTGATTATAATCAGATTGCCAATTATGTGATGGCTCAAAGTGAGATAAATATTGCCATTGGTGCTAAATCACCAAAAGTCTATTTTGCCGAAATTTTAGAGCAGTGTCGTAGTGGTAAATTAAAGTATGGGGGAATAGATAATGAAGAAGACTTATTTAAAAACCTTGAAGAAAACTGTATCCCAAAAGAGATTTTTGAGATGGAAAAAGATGATTATCAAAGGTTTTTAACTCTTCGACGAAAACTTATGGCAAGGAAAATAAAGGGATATTTTGAGAGATTGTGAGTTTGGAAGATTGTTTAAAATTCTAAGTAAAGGAATTTTTGAAAATCTATTGCGAGAAAAAATCTTTAAGATAAAAAATAATTTTATAAGTAATTTAATAAACTTCTTAAAAATTTAATTTTGCTAGAAAATTTTAATTTTTTTTGGTATATTATTATCATAAAATATGTCAGAAAGATTTAAACCAAGACCAGATCAAATAGATTTTGGAAAAAAAGAACCCTTTTTTAGATATTTTAAATAAAATAAAACCACCACCAAAAGGCAAGCCAGAGCATATAAGACCACCTCAAGTTGAAAATCCAGTTCAAAAACCTCACCGTCAACCAAATAATAGAAATAACAGAAGAAGATAATATTATAAAAAATAAATTCATTTATTATCTGTTAAAATATTTTTTAAATATGCTTCAAATATCATTTATTAGATCCAAAAGTAGCAGAAAATTTACCAGTTATTAAAGAATTATTAAAAGAATTTTCCTCCATGCTTCCACCTCAATTTGGTAGACCATATTTTGTCCCTTCACCTCACCCAACTTTGGCTAGTGTTTTACGGGCAAATTGTAGTAATCCTGGTTGTTCTGTAAGAGCTGTTGTTCATATAGAAAGAGATGAAAGTGGAAGACTAAAAATAAGAAAAGAAAAACCAATATTTGATCGTCAAAAAAATCCTTGTGATGAATGTAAAAAATTATTTACAAACTCTTCTTAATTTCACATCAATTTTTGATTGTGAAAAAAGCATTGAAGTAAAGCAAAAAATCAAAAAGTATAAAAAAGAAATATTTTCCTTTTAACTTTTGGGTTTGTTTTCTATTTGAACCTTTATATTTTTAATTTAAATCCATATTTAACTCCCCAAAATAAAAAAATTATTGTATAATATAGGGCAAAATGGGAAGGAAAAAGGTTTATTATAAAAAGGAAGATTATCAAAAGTTGATTGTAAACCTTTTGAGGGAGAAATATGTTAGTTTAATTATTGGTCTTTTTGTTTCATATTTTTTTGCTTCCTTGATTTATCAAAATTTTTTCTTAAAAAACTTTAAAAATTTGAAGGTAGCTCTCACAAAAAATATTAATTTATTAAAAAAGCCAACCCCAACACCTTATTTATCAAAAGCAAAAAAAGAAAAAAAACCAAAAACCTATGTGGTTAAAGAAGGCGATTCTCTTTCATCAATTGCTGAAAAATTTTATGGTGATTTATATAAGTGGCCAAAGCTAATGGAAGCCAATCGTTTAAGTAATCCAAATATGATTGAGGTGGGGATGGTTTTGGTTATTCCTTAAAAATCTCTTTTGGGATTTTGATGCCAATTTTTTCAACGACAATGTCATTTTGTTTTGGAGGAATGCGTACTTCAACTAAAGGATCAGAAAAATCACCGCTTTGTTTTATTTGATAGAAGTCAAAAAAATAATTAAACCCATAATTCATCCCCAAAGGGACATCAAAAGATATGTTAAATTTTTTCCCTTCTGTTTTTTTCTTAATAATTTTGGCCACTTTTTCTTTATAATAAAAACCAAAGTAATTATTTTTAAAAGTAGAGAAAATATTTTTCTTGGTTAAAAAAAATATAACAATTAAAATCAAAATTAAAATTGATAGTTTTTTTATTTTAGTAAAAAAGTTTATTAGAGTAAGGTAAATAAAAGGATACAAAAAAATAAAATAATATTCGGCTGGCCTCTTACCCCAAAACATAAAGGCTAAAGGAAAAAAAACCCACAAGATAAAAAGTGATTGAAAAAATCTTTTTTTAAAACCTTTTTCTTTTTTTTGAAGAAAAAAAATAATAAAAAGATTTAAAAAATAAAAAATTTTTGTTGGCCATTGATTTTTAAATGGATCACCAACCAAAATAAGAGGTTTTAATAAATTACCAAAAACTGACCACCAAATAGAAAGATCTTTATTTAAAGCTTTTTCTGAGCCAAAGAAAAAGTTAAAAAATGCTTTAGTATTTAAAAATTGATGACGAAGATCAAAAAGAAAAAGGGGAATAAACATCAAAATAAACGAGATTAAAAATAAAGATATATTTTTTTTCTTTAGTATAATTTCTCTTTTTATTAGAGAAATTAACAAAAACATTAAAGAAAAAAGGATAATAAAAAAAAACTGAAAATGCATATTAACAAAAAAACCCAAAACTAGTCCTAAAATTATCCAATCAGAGAGTTTATTTTTTTCATAGATTTTTTCCAAAAAATAAAAAGTCACCATTATTCCCAAAGGCAAAACTACCGGCCACCAACCAACTGTATCAAAGTGAATTAAAGAAAAGTTAATTGTCCAAAAAGATAAAAATAAGATAGAAATAGTTTTGCCAAAAATTTTTTTTAATAAAAAAAATGAAAGCCAAAAAAATAAAATATTGACAAAAATTACAAAAAAAATTAACGCTTTTGGGTGAAGTTTTGTTAGGAGAAAAAAAGGGACAAGAAGATAAGAAAAATAAGGTCCCAAAAAAAATCCAGCATCACTAACAACTCGCGGGCCAATCAAAGTTAGTTTTCCTTTGATAATATTTTTTACTGAATAACAAATATTTTCTTGATCCCAATCAAAAACAAAACGTTTTTCGAGATGATAAAAACGAAGAAAAGAAAAAATAAAAAAGATGATAGCTAATAAGAAAACAAATAATATGTTTTTTTTGTTAAAATATTTTAAAATAATTTTTCTATGAAACATAAAAATAAAATTTTGCCTTACATTTTTATTTTAGCTCTTATTTTTTTATTTTCTTTTTTGTTTTTTTATAGATTAGATTATAACACGTTGGTAAGTTGGGATGAGGCGTGGTATGCTTCAATTGCCAGAGATATTTTAAAAAGTGGTAATTGGATAGATACTTCATTTAATGGTAAACCTTTTTATGATCATCCACCTTTAGGTTTTTGGCTTATGGCTTTAAGTTACAAAATTTTTGGGATTAATGAGTTTTCCGCCCGTTTCCCTTCAGCTTTTTTGGGGTTATTGACTATAATATTGGTTTTTTTTATTTTTAGAAAATTATTTAAAAATGATTACATTGCTTTTGTCTCAAGTTTGATTTTGGGAACATCGGTTTGGTATATTCTTCGAGTAAGATCGGGTAACTTAGATTCAATTTTATTATTTTTTTATGCCTTAACCGTCTATTTTTCATTAAAAGCAAAAGATAATTTTTTTTGGTTTATTTTAACGGGGATAGCTTTTGGCTTTTTGGTTTTGTCAAAAACGTTGGTGGGAATTTCGGCTATTTTTTTAATATTTTTAATTAATTTTCAAAACTTTTTAAAGTTATTTTCATCAAAAAAGAATTTTTTAAATAATTTTTTAATTATTTTAGTTAGTTTCATTTTATTTTTTTTAATAGTTTCTCCATGGTATAAATTTCATTTGGAAAAATATCCTGAATTTTTTTATCATCATTTTTTTGATATTGGAACAAGAAGAAAGACTTTACAAGATTTTTTGAAATTAAATTATCAACTGCCTTTGTTTTATTTACATATGGGAGTAAGAAAGTGGTATTATCTTTGGTGGGTAAGTTTTATATATTTTTTTATTTCTTTAAAATTTTTAAAAAAAGAAATCTTTTTTCTTCTTTTTTGGAACATCGTTGTTTTATATCCATTTTTAACGACCGACTTAACTCATATTTGGCATCTTCTGCCAGTTTATTTGCCACTGAGTATGATTATAGCGGGTGGTTTTTATTATTTGGGAAGGTCGATGTATCGTTGGTTTCAAAAAAAATTTAGAAAAATTAACTTATTTAAAAAATATTTTTTAAAAATCGATTTTTTTAATTTTATTTATCTTTTTTGTTTTTTAATTTTAACCGTTATTCAAATAAAAAATTTTTATAAAGAAATTATTCCCCAAAGTAAATATCTTCCTGATGAAGTTGAGATTTCAAAAAGATTGACAAAATATAAAGAGAAAATTTTTTTAGATGATGATTTTTTACCCATTGCAGTTTTTTATTCACAAAAACAGGTTACTCCTTTGTATACTTTACCCGACGAACTTGGAACCATGGTTAAATTGTTTAAATCAAAAGAAAATAATTTTGTGATCGTTACTCGCAATTGGGCGGTGGCCAATTTAGATAAGGAGGGGATTAAGTATATTTTTTTAGAAAAAAATAAAAGTTATAGCATTTTAAAAAAAGAATGATTATTTATTTTTCAACTATCTTTTTTTTAGTTATTTACTCTTATGCTTTAGTTGATCCTAATTTTACCTTATTTAATCATCCTTTTTGGACTTCTTTTAGAAACTTGATGGTTTATTTTGGTTATTATAAGCGTTTTTGGTTAACTTTAGTTTATATTTTATTTATTTTATTACTTTTTTATTTTTATTTTTTCTTTCAAAAGAAAAAAATTAATGTTTTAAAGACTTCCTTCCTAATTGGATTTTTGACTTTATTTTCCTATCCTTTTTTATCTCATGACTTTTTTAACTATTTATTTGATGCCAAAATCTTAACTTTTTATGGCAAAAATCCTTATCAATTTTCTGCATTAGATTTTCCCAAAGATTCTTGGACTCGTTTTATGCACTGGACTCACCGAACTTATCCTTATGGGCCAACGTTTTTACCAATAACCGCCATTCCTTCTTTTTTTTCTTTTGGTAAATTTTTTTTGGCCTTTTTTTTGTTTAAGCTGACTTGGTTTTTGTTTTATTTTTTAATGGTTTATTTTTCCTACAAAGCCGATAAAAAATGGAGTTTGGTTTTGGCTTTTCATCCTTTAATTATCATTGAAGGATTGATTAACAATCACAATGATTTACTTGCTTTGAGTTTTTCGGTTTTGGCAATATATTTTTTAATAAGGAAAAAAGATAAATTATTAAGCGCAATTTTTTTTATCATTGGTGGAGGAATAAAATATCTTTCTTTACCGCTTATCTTTTTGATTATTAATAAAAAATTGGCACGAATATTATCTTTGTTTTTAATCTTTATTTTAATCCTTTATCTTACTTTTTTTTCGGAGATTCAGCCTTGGTATTTTTTGATTTTTTTTGCTTTTTATCCTTTTTTTCCCAAGTTAGTTGAAGAAAGACTAAATCTTTTTTTTGCCGGCCTTTTGTTTTCCTATTTTCCTTATCTTTTTTTTGGCGGGTGGGATAGTCTTGAAAAAATTAATCAAAAACATATAATAATATCGATATTTACTCTTGTTAACGTTATTTATTTTATTTTTTTATTATTTTTTTATCGATGGAAAAATTTAAATTTAAGCTAAAAGGTAAAACGTTAGTAATTATTGATTGGGCGAATGTTTACGGCTGGTTTAAAAAATTGAAATGGGAAATTGATCCAGAAAGACTTTATCAATATTTAAAATCTTATTCTCAAATAAAAGAAATTCGTTTTTATTTTGGAGTTGAAAAAGGCAATCGAAAGTCTGAACAATTTCAAAGAATAATCAAAAAAATAGGCTATAAGGTTGTTTCTAAAGAATTAAAATGGGTGCCTCTAAATATTGATAAGGAATACTTTAAAAAAGCATTAAAGAATATTTTTAGTTATTATGGTTTTGATAAAAAATTTTTAGAAGAATTTTTTGAAAAATTAAAAGAAGATAAAAATTTAAAAAGAAGAAAGTGTGATTTTGATTGTGAAATTGCTATTGATGTAATGAAAAATATAAACAAATTCAGTAGTTTTATTATCTTTAGTGGTGATGGCGATTATTTTAGTTTGGTTGAAGAAATTATTAATTCTGGCAAACAAATAATTGTAGTTGCCCTTAAAAACGCCATGGGTAAAGAATATGCAAAGTTTAAAAAAGGAGTTTTTATATGTAATATAAAAAAGTTAAAAGAATTTGTTAAAAAA
>JAPYWZ010000011.1 GCA_028276105.1 Microgenomates group bacterium
AACGTCGTTGGTGGCCACTACTGGCAGACCAAATTTTCGAGAAAGCTTTATAAGTTCTTCATTTAAAAAACTACTTTCTTTAAGTTTTGGATAGCGTTGAATTTCTAAATAAAAATTTTTATCAAAAATCTCAATGTATTTTCTTATCAATCTTTCTGCCTCAGAAAAATCACGATTTAAAATCGCTGAAGAAATTTCAGATGATAAACAACCAGAAAGAACAATAATTCCATCACGATATTTTTCTAATAGTTCAAAATCAATTCTTGGTTTGTAATAAAATCCCTCAAGGTGAGCGGATGAGACTAATTTTAAAAGATTTTTATACCCCACTAAATTTTTGGCAAGAAGGGTAAGATGATAACTATCTTTTTCCAAACCAACCTTTTTATCAAAACGGGAGTTTTTTGCTTTGTAAACTTCAACCCCAATAATTGGTTTTACCCCCATTTCTTTTCCTTTTAAAAAAAATTTAAATGCCCCATATAAAGCACCATGATCAGTGATGGCTAAAGCCGGCATTTCAAGTTCTTTGGCCCTAGCAAAAACCTGATCAATCCGTGCCATCCCATCAAGTAAAGAATATTCAGTATGTAAATGTAAATGGACGAAAGACATATAAAAAAATTAAAAACTAAAAATGAAAAAATAAAAATGACAAATAAAAATTAAAAAATTTTTCAAATTTTTTAATTTATTTCTTTTTGCATTTTTTCATTGTTATTTTTCATTTTTATTTTTTATTTTTTATTTATTTTCTTTTCAATCTCCTCTTTTACTATCTTTGCTTCAACTTTTCCCTTCATTTCTCTCATTACTTGGCCCACTAAAAACATAATGGCATTTACTTTTCCTTTTTTATAATCTAAAACCGCTTTTTGATTCTCTTTTAAAACTTTATTAATTACTTCTTCTAATAAGTTTTTATCCACTTCTTTTGGTCTTAAATTTTCAATTAATTTATTAATAAATTCGTCGGGGGGCAATTGAGAAGAAATTTTTTTATTAACGATATAATTGGCTATAAGTTGGCTTGGATTTTGAATTTTTAAATTTAAGTTGGCGATTTGCGTTTTAAATTTTGTATTTATCTTTTCAAAATAATCGGCCAAATTCTTATCTCGAGTTAAAATAAACGCCTCCTCATATCGAATCCCCAATAAAGAAACATATCTCTCAACTTTTTGCCAAGGGAGTTCTGGCACTTTAATTGAATCAAGATATTTTTTGGTAAAAACCAAAGGTGGAATATCTGGTTCAGGAAAATAACGATAATCAGAAGCTTTCTCTTTTATTCTTTGGGAGTAAGTGATTCCTTTCTTTTCATCAAAGCCCCGCGTTTCTTGAAGCGGTGTTTTTCCTTCTTTTAAAATCTCTATTTGCCTTTTTATCTCATAATCAATCGCCTGTTTGACAAAACGAAAGGAATTAATATTTTTAACTTCTACTTTATAATTGGGTAATTTTTGATTTTTGATTTTTGATATTTGATATCTTAGAGAGATATTCGGCTCCATCCTCATCGTCCCTTTTTCCATATCAGCATCTGAGACGCCAAGATAGCGAATGATTACTTGAAGCTCCTCCAAAAACCGTTTGACATCGTCACTGTTATCAAAATCCGGCTCAGTAACAATCTCAACCAAAGGGACTCCCGATCGATTAAAATCAATTAAAGTCCCGTTTTTTGAATGAATAAGTTTTCCCGTATCTTCTTCAAGATGTACTCGGCGAATGCGAAAAATTTTTTTTGTCAAGGCATTTTTTGCTTGATCTTTATACGCAATCTCCACCCAACCATGACTCGCAATTGGTTCATCATACTGACTAATCTGGTATCCTTTTGGTAAATCAGGATAAAAATAATGCTTGCGATCAAACTTAGAAAAAGAATTGATTTGACAGTTTAAAGCCTTACCAATTAAGATTGTCCATTCAATCGCTTTTTTATTGGCAACGGGTAAAGCCCCAGGCATCCCCAAACAAACAGGACAAACTTGGGTATTTGCTGGTTTACCAAAATAAGAGGCCGAGCATTGACAAAACATTTTTGAAGAGGTTTTAAGTTCAATATGAATTTCCAAACCAATCACTGGTTGATAGTTATCCATAAATATTCCACACCTTGGAATTTTTAAAATTTTTAATCAGGATAATTTTTCACTCCTTTTTTAATCACCCCCAAAAAATCAGTTTCTTTTTCTATTTGATGTGTTAAATTCAAAATATTTTCTTCCTCAAACCACCTTCCCATAAGCTGAAGCCCAATTGGCAGATTTTCTTTTTTTGTCAAGCCAAAAGGAAAGCTTATAGCACAAATCCCCGCAATAGCAGCTGGCTCATTTAAAACATCCATCATCTCTCCAAAAAAAGGATATTTTTCAAACTCACCCAATTTTAGAGCCGGAATCGGTGTGGTTGGCGCCAAAATCATATCCACTTCTTTAAAAACTTTTTTGAAATCTTCAATAATTAATGTTCTTACTTTTTGCGCTTTTTTATAATAAGCATCATAATACCCATAAGATAAAACATAAGTCCCAAGCATTATCCGTCTTTTTGCCTCACTGCCAAAAAAAGTCCGATCATTACCATATCTTATCCCATCATAACGGGCTAAATTAGAAGAAACTTCGGCTCGCTGAATGATCGTATAAACAGAGATTGAATATTTTGGTGACAAAAGTTTTATCTTTTTTATCTTATGACCTAGTTTTTCCAAAATCTCAACTAATTGATAAAAAGCATTTTTAATCTCACAATCAACCCCATTCAAATACTCGTCAGTAATGCCGATAATAAACTTCTTTTTCTTTTTTAAACTTGCCACATAATCAGGAACTTCATTTGGGGCAGTCGTGGCATCAAATTCGTCTTTGCCAGCAATTATTTTTAAAATAAAAGCAGCATCTTCGGTAGTCAATGTTAACGGTCCTGGGCAATCAAGTGACGAGGCCATGGCGATTAAACCATAGCGAGAAACTCGACCGTAAGTTGGTTTTAAGCCAATAACTCCCGACCAAGAACCGGGTTGTCTGATTGATCCAGCCGTTTCTGAACCGATTGCTGCTGGGGCCAAATAAGAAGAAACCGCTGCCGCCGATCCCCCCGATGAACCACCAGGGCAGCGCGACAAATCCCATGGGTTTTTCGTTGGGCCAAAATCTGAGGTTTCAGTGGAAGAACCATGAGCCCAAGCATCCATATTAGTTTTTCCTAAAATAAAAAAAGAAGTATCAATTAAGCGCTTAGTCACTGTTGATTCATAAGGAGGAATAAAATTCGCCAAAACTTTAGATGAGGCAGTTGTTCTTATCCCTTTGGTGCAAAAATTATCTTTAACTGCAATTGGCACTTTTATCTTTTTCGACTTATCAGCCTTATAAGACTTATTTACTGTTAAATAAGCATTAAGCTTTTTATTATACTTTTCTATTCTTTTTAAAAAATAATCGATAACCTCTTTTGAAGAAATTTTTTTATTTTTAATAAGTGCCAAAATCTCAGTGACTGATTTTCCCAAAAGCATATTTTTTTATTCACCAAAAATTTTTTTAACCTTAAAGCAATTACCTTCTTTGTTTTGAGTGTTTTGAAAAACTTCTTCTAAATTAAGACCACGTTTATTTTTTTCGCCATCATCAAAAAATACATTTTTTAAAAAAGTAGCGGAAGAACTAGGCGAAACATTATCGGTTGCCAATTCATTTAAATTTTCAATGTAAGAAATTGTTTCTTCCAACTGAGTTTTATACTTTACAATTTCGTCATCAACCAAAGTTAAACCAGCCAATTTCGAAAGCTGCAAAACATCTTCTTTTGATAACGACTTTTTTTTCATAATTAATTAATTATATACTATATTCAACGTTTAATGTTTCACTTTTTTCCGATTTATTTAATTCTTACTAATTTTAACTATTTTTACCCAACGCTTACCCTATGTTTACACTATTTTTACACGGCGTAAGAGGCGGTTTACACTAATTTCAATCTCCCAATCTCCATTAATCTCTACCTATCTCTATTTATCTCAACAAATCTCTATCTATCTCTATTATTTCTTATCACTATTTCTCTCGCCTGCTTCTCCCACTCCTCATCAAACTCTTTCACTAGAATCTTTCTTTTATATTTTCTCTCAATTGCTTTTTCCAATAAAAAAAAAGTAACTTTTGGATTTTTTGGCAAAATCGGTCCATGAAGATAAGTACCAATCGTATTTTTATAAAAAATCCCCTCAGTTTTATCTTTCCCATTATTACCAAAACCAAAAATCACCTCCCCAAAAGCCAAATTTTTGTTGGATAGATAAGTCCTTCCCCCATGATTTTCAAAACCAACCACAATTTCGTCTTTAGCAATCTTTGTTTTTATCCCAATATCACCAATTAAACGAGGAAAACTCTCGCCTGGATTTTCTGTATAAAGATCAAAAATCGAAAGTCCAGGAATTTTTGTCCCATCTGCCGCCTTATAATATCGCCCCAAAAATTGATAGGCCCCACAGACAAATAAACCAGAAACTCCCGCTTCAATTGCTTTTTTAAGAGCCTTACTTTTTCCGTTTTTTAAATCTTTGCTTACTATTTCCTGCTGTTTATCCTGGGCTCCTCCCATAAAAAGAATGTCCATTTTTAAAATCTTTTCGTAAGGATCGTTTAAGGAAATTGGGCAAACTTCTAAATCAATACCTAAAATTTTTGCCCAATAACTTAAAGCAATAATATTTCCTCGATCACCATAGGTACTCATAAGTTGCGGGTAAAACCAACCCAAAAAAAGTTTCATAAAAATTTTTTGCCAACTAATAACTTTCTTACTTCAAGCATGGCTGAATAATTGGGAAAAACAAAAATCGCCTCATTTTCTTTTGTTTCTTCTAAAATCTTTTTTAATGTTTTTTTCAAGTCAATTAGGGGAATAATCTTTTTTTTCGAATTTGTTAGTTCATATTTTAAGCGAATTGCCATATCAAAAGCTCGATCACCCGAGACAAAAATCTTTTTTGCCAAAAACACTATTTTTTTAAACTCTACATCAAAGATCCAAGAAACATCCCGTCCATCTGGAATTCGATTATTTAAAATTAGCCAAAAAAATTTTTTTTGACCTTTGAAATACGAAGTTACCGCTTCAATTGATTGATTAAAACCAGCTGGATTTTTTGATAACAAAAGATAAAAAATCCGATTTTTGTAGATAATCTTTTCTTGCCGACCAAAAGCTGGTTTAAAATCTTTGACAAAATCAGAAACCTTTTTTAAATCAAAATTAAATCCCTTTATCAACACTAAAAAAGCCGCGGTTAAATTGTATTGATTATAAACCCCAAAAAGAGAAAAAGGAATGTTTTTTAAGGATAAAGTAAAAATATTTTCTTGATGAAAACCACACTTTTGACAAAAAAAACTTCCAAGATGGGAATAAGCCACTTTTTGGTAGGATAAAAGATTAAAACAAACCGGACAGTAATTAAAATCAACATCAAAAGGAAGATTTTTATAAGGCATTTTACTTTTTTCTAAACCAAAATAAAAAACAAAAGAAGAGATATTTTTTCCCAAATAATAAAGATTAGGATCATCACCGTTTAAAAAAACCAATGTTTTTGGCCAAAGCTTTTTCAAAGCCAAAAACCAACGAGAAGCAATCGTATTAACCTCCCCATAACGATCAAGTTGATCACGAAAAAGATTTAAAATTAAAACGATATTGGGCGAAAATTCTTTAATAATTAAAGAAAAATTAAACTCATCTGCCTCAAAGATCGCCACCTGTTTTTCAATTTTACCCAAAAAATTGGCGTTTTTAATTAAAGAAGAAGCAATTCCATTTAAAAGATTGGCTCCCTCTTTATTGGTAAAAACTTGATATCCCTTTTTTTCCAAAAGATATTTTAAAAGAGCCACAGTTGTTGTTTTTCCATTGGTTCCGGTAACTACAATCGTTTGAAGATGAGGATTTTTTTTAAAAATTTTTTTTAAAAAATTTTTATCAAAGATCAATGCCAAATGACCTGGCCAAGTTGAACCAGCGCCAATCTTTAAAATATAACTTAAAAAAGCAACTAATTTCCCCAAAATAATTGATAGATAAAAAACCATAAAAGTTACATCATTTTCTCCAACATTTTTATCCGCTCCTCAATCGGTGGATGAGTATTAAATAAATTAGTTAACCATGAAGAAAATTTTTTTGAAGAAAACGGGTTAACAATAAAAAGATGAGCAGTATTAGTTGTTGCATAGCGCATCGGTAAATGATAGGTAGAAATTTTTCTTAAGGCATCAATTAAACCTTGTGGATTGCGAGTCAGCAAAACCGCTGAAGCATCGGCCAAAAACTCTCTTCGTCTTGAGATGGCTAGTTGAATTAAAGTAGCAATCAAAGGAGCTAAAATTAAAGCTAAGATAAATAAAATAAAAAATAAAGGATTAACATTTTTTCGATCCTCATCATCAAAATTTCTTTGCCACCAAAAACCGCGCCAAAACCAATCAGAAACTAAAGCAATTATCCCAACCAACACCGAAACAATCGAAGCCAAAAGAATATCATAGTTTTTAATATGAGAAAGTTCATGGGCAATCACTCCTTCCAAATCACTGCGATCCAAAATTTTCAAAAGCCCAGTTGTGACACAAACTACCGCATTTTTTGGATTTCGACCAGTGGCAAAAGCATTGGGGGAGGGATCATCAATCACATAAAGTTTTGGCATCGGTAGTCCTGCGGCTAAAGTCAAATTTTCAGTTACTGTATAAAAATCAAAGTATTTTTTTTTATCCGCTGGTCTTGCCCCAACCGTAAAAAGAACAATTTTGTCGGAATAAAAATAACTTATAAATGAAGAAATTAGAGAAAAAATTAATCCAAAAACCAAAAATTGATTGGCTGATTGGGTATAATAACCAATCAAATAAAAAAATCCACTAAATAAAGCGATAAATAAAACCAAAATAAAAAAAGTTCTTCTTTTATTGTAGGTGATTTGAGAGTAAGGAGTCACAATAACAGAAAACACCTAACTTCTAACACCAAAAAATTTAAACTTCAAAATGCAAATCTCAAAATGAAAATTAAAAATGCAAAATTAATAAATTTAAAATATTAAATAAAATCATTTTGAATTTTGCATTGTCATTTTGAGATTTGAAATTTGAATTTTGAAGTTTATATTTTATTATTAGTATCATTACTATCATTATTATTTTTATTATTTTTTAATTTTACACAATTTTTATACTACATTTACACAATGTTTACACTACTTTTTACACTAATTTTCAATCTCCTAATCTCTATTTATCTCTACAAATCTCTATTTATCTCTATTTATCTCTATTTATCTCAATAAATCTCTACTTTTCCTTAATTCTCAAAACTAACCTTTGGTGTTTTTCTTTCTTCTTCTTTTGCCTCAAAAAACTCTTCCTCTTTAAAACCAAACATATTGGCAATTAAATTGGAGGGAAAGGTTTTTACTTTGGTGTTATATTCTAAAACATTGCTGTTATAAAACTGTCTTGAATAGGCGATTTTATCTTCGGTGTCTTCAAGCTGTCTTTGTAATTCCTGAAAATTTTGACTTGATTGAAGCTGAGGATAAGCTTCAGCCACCGCAAAAAGAGATTTTAAAGCGCCACTTAAAGCATTATCCGCTTCGGCTTTTTCTTTTGGTGTTTGGGCGGTCATTAAAGCCGTTCTAATCTTGGCGACATTTTCAAAAACCTCTTTTTCATGTTTCATATAGCCTTTAACCGTCTCAATCAAATTAGGGACTAAATCAACCCGCCTTTTTAACTGAACATCAATACCTGAAAAAGCCTCTTTAATTCTTGTTTTTAAAATCACCAAGGCGTTATAAGTCCCAATAAAATATAAAAATAACAAAACAATCACTCCCCCCGCAATAAGCAAAGTATTCATATTTTAAAAATTTAACTTATAACAATAAACATTGATTCTTCCATCTCTCTATCTTCACTAACCTCCACAAATCTCTACTTATCTCTACTTATCTCTATAAATCTCCATTTATCTCTCTTTCATATTCGCATCATTCGTATCTTTAAATGTTTGCGGGGCCAACGGGACTTGAACCCGCAACCTCTTCCGTGACAGGGAAGCGCTCTGACCAAATTGAGCTATGACCCCAATTGTTTAAAATTATAGCATAAATTTAATTTCAATAGGAAATTTTTCTAATAACTCCTATTCAACTTATCAGTCATATAAAACTTATTTTTATTGTATAATAAAAAAAAGCGGGTGTAGTTGATCGGCTCAACGCTACCTTCCC
Source organism: Microgenomates group bacterium (assembly GCA_028276105.1). GTDB lineage: Bacteria > Patescibacteriota > Microgenomatia > UBA1406 > GWC2-37-13 > RSWP21. The sequence continues at coordinate 8,306 of JAPYWZ010000011.1, forward strand.
AAGGTAGAAAGGGCGGTTCGACTCCGCTCACCCGCTCAAAAAATTGCTGGAATAGCTCAATGGTAGAGCAGCGGTTTCGTAAACCGCAGGTTTCGGGTTCGAGTCCCGATTCCAGCTCTTTATTATTATGAAAGACCTTCGAAAAAAAATATTTTTTACTCTTTTTTTACTAATTTTTATTTTTTACTTTCTTTTTACCTTTGGTTTTAAAATCATTTTTTCACTCTCTACTTTTTTGGCCAACATTCGATCAAAACCAACTCCTAATTTTGAATCAAAAGAAGAAAATTTTATTGGCGATATTAATATCGACAGTATCCCCCAAGCCACCAACAGCGCTTCTTTTTTAGTTCAAGGCAGCGTTTTAAATTTTAATGAAATAACTTTTTTTCTCAATGACGAAAAAATAAAAAAAATTGAACTTGAAGGAGAAACTAACTTCCAAGAAGAAATAGAAGGCCTAAAAGAGGGAAAAAATACTTTTTATGCCATTGCTAAAAATAAAGAACACTTCAAAAAAACACCAGTTTTTGATATTTTATATAAACCTCAAAAACCAAAATTAGAAATTAGTCAACCAAAAGATGGAGAAAAATTTGCAAACGCCGAAGTTTTAGTTAAAGGAACAACTGAGAAAGAAACCTTTGTTAAAATAAATGATACTCCGGTTATCGTTGATGCTTTGGGCAACTTTGAAAAAACAATTATCCTTCAAAACGAAGGGGAAAACACCATTCAAATTACCGCCCAAGATATTGCTGGTAACTTAGAAACTAAAGAAATTAAGGTTTTTTATCAAAAATAGTTCTTGCCATCCCCAAAATAAAAATCAAAAAAGGATGAAGAATTAAATTATCGGCTAAAGAGGAAATAGCGATAAAAAATATTAAGTAAAAAAACTCTTTACTGCCATTTATTAACTTCATCAATCCTTTGCCAAAAAACAAAAGGCCCACCACGCCGGCGGCAACAAATAAAGTAACATACGTTGATTGAAACGAGGAAGCGCCATGGTAGATATTAAAATCGCTTTTCCAAAGTAAGTTATTTTTTTGACGAAAAAATCGAATGCGGTTATAACCAATACCAAACAAAGAATTTTTCAGTCCCATTTTAATTCCCAAAATATTTTCTTTGATTCTTGCTTCAATTGAAAAAAATCGATTAAGATTAACCCCAACCCCGCTTCTTTGAGGAAAAAAAATCAATAAAAAAATAAGAAAAACCAAAGTTATGAAAAAATATCGAAGCGATGATTTTTTCAAAAAAAATAAAAATAAGGTTAAAAAAAATGAAAAAATAACAAAACGACTGTAGGTAAAATATAATAATAAAAAAAGCGGTGGCAAAAGCCAGAAATATCTAGTGTTTTTGTAATTCAACCAAAAAAGAAAAAAAAGTCCATAAATTGAAGCCGCCACTGACGTATCAAAAAAAACGCCAAAAACACGATTTTGATGAACATCCCAACCTAAATAAGCTAAATTTCTTAAGTTTGGATATAAAAAAAATTGAACAAAAGAAAAGATAATTGTTAAAAAACTAAAAATCAAAAATCCCAAAACCAAATCTTTTTTTTCCTTCTTTTGATAATAAAAATAAAGATAGGTAAAAAAAAGAAAATAAAAAAACAGTCGCAAAAGATATAAAAAGGAAACGATGTTTTCAAAAAGGGAGTAATCAAAAAATTTAACAAAAAAAGAAATTAACAAATAAATAAATCCCCAAAAAATCCATTGTTGACTATCAAATAATTTTTTTAAAGGAGCAAACTTTAACTTTAAAAAATAAAAAAGCAATAAGATACCTATCAAAACTTCATAAAGATAAAAATTCACTTGCTGATTAAAAAACGAGACCCGCCCCAGTTGCCCCAAAGAAAAAAGAAAAAAAGTCAATAAAACCATTATCTACAATCAACCCTTAAATTCTAACATTAATTAACTTTTCCAATTTATCTGATTTCAACTATTTTTACACCACGTTTACACAATTTTTACACGTTATTTATTCGCATAATTCGCATCATTCGTATCCTCATTCGCATCATTCGTATAATTTTTAATATACAACT
>JAPYWZ010000012.1 GCA_028276105.1 Microgenomates group bacterium
TTTTTTCTTTACCTGTTTCCGAAAAAATATCTTTATTAAAATTCTTAAATGATAATAAATATCATTGGGAAAGCAACTTAGATAAAAATTATTTTTTAAAACTTTTTATAAAAATTAAAGATCTAAATAATCCAGAAATAGTGCCCATTTTAGTTGACTTAAATTCAGGTTTTTTTTCTTCCGGTTATGTTAATATATATAATAATCAAAATGTTTACGGTATTTTCCCTAAAAAAGGAGTAGACAGATATGATTCAATTAGATTTTATATTCAGTCGCAAATCAAAAATAAAAGTCTTAAAAATGAGAAATTTTTATAGTGTTTTTAAAAAAAGATTTAAAAAATTTATACCTAGTTTTTTAGTGTCTTTTTATCATTATCTTTTAGGTTTTTTTTCTGCTGTTTTTTATAAATTTCCGTCTAAGAAGATAGTTGTTATTGGTGTAACTGGAACAAAAGGAAAGAGTACTGTTTGTTATCTGATATATTCTTTTTTGAAAGAACAGGGTATAAAAGCTGCTATGTCTTCTTCTGATCTATTTTTAATAGGAGAGAAAAAAATAGAAAATAAATCACGTTTGACGATGCCGGGGCGTGGTTTTTTGCAGAAATTTCTGAATCAAGCAGTAGATGAAAAATGCGAGGTTGCTGTAATAGAAGTAACTTCTGAGGGTTTAATCCAACATCGCCATTGTTTTATTGATTTTGATGTAGCTGTTTTTTTAAATTTACATCCTGAGCATATCGAGCATCATGGTTCTTATGAAAATTATAAAAAGGCTAAGGGAAAGCTTTTTTATGCTCTATCAAAAAGTAAGGTAAGAAAAAATTTAAGAGGTCAAAGAGTAAAAAAAACAATTATAGTAAATGCCGATGATTTTGAAAGTGATTACTTTTTATCATTTAGAGCAGAACAAAAAATTTCTTTTAGTTTAGAATCTGTTTTAGGAGAGGTAAGATTTGTTATTAAACCAAGTCTTTATAAAATTACAAGCAAAGGGTTGGATTTTGTTTTAGATAATAAAAAGTTTCACTCTCCTGTTCAATCAAAGACTTTTTTGTATAATCTTTTAGCAGCCTTTGCAGTAATGAAATCTTTGAATTTACCTGTTAATAATCTTGATAACTTTGTGGAAAATTTTAAAGGTTTGCCAGGCAGGATGGATGTTATATCAGCAAAAGGCTTTAAGGTAATTATTGATTATGCTCATACCCCTGTTTCTATAGAGGAGCTTTACAAAACAATAGGTACAATTTTTAAGCCCAAAAGAATGTTGTGTCTTATTGGTTCAGCAGGCGGCTTAAGAGATAAATGGAAAAGGCCAGTTATTGGGGAGATAGCGGCAAAATATTGCAATTATATTGTTATCACAGACGAAGATCCTTTTTATGAAGATCCTAATGAAATTTTGAGATCAATAGAAATGGGTGTAAAAAGATATTTATCTGAGTTTGAAATAGAAAAACCTGTTGAAATCATACCTGACAGAAGGGAAGCAATTTTTAGGTTAATAGAAAATGCTCAAAAAGGTGATGTTGTTGTTTCAATTGGTAAAGGAGCAGAGCCCTCTATTGTCTATGAGGATAAAGTTTTGCCTTGGGATGAAAAAGCGGTTTTTTTAGAAGCTTTAAAAAACTATTCTAAAATCTCAACCAAAACATCATAGTGAATACCAAAATCCAGTGCCTCTTCTTTTGAATTAAACCAAATGTCAAGGTTCTCTTTATATCTTGGGTTCATTTTATCTTCTATAATAAAAATTTTGTCTCCAAAAAGAGAAGGTATTCTTATTTTTGTGCCAAAAGGTAAAATATTTGAAGCTGCTATACCTTCTCTTGTATAGGTATTGTATGCAGTAATTAAAGGAGTTTCGTCTGTTTCATCTTCAGAAGAAGAATATCCTGTTATTGTCATTATCATTGTTTTTTTTATTATTTTTGGTTTTAGAAATTGATCTTTGCTGTATTGTATTTTTTCAAGATTGGTTGTAAGGGTTTCTGCGGGAGAAAAAGCATAGGCTGATACAAAGAGAAAGGCTGTTAAAATAACAACAATTTTCGATATCGAACTATCCATTGTTTGGATTTTGTAAATTTTTTAATTCTTCTGACCTTGTAAAATATTTTAATTTTTAGGCATTTTAAAAACCTCCAAATTGGAGGTTATAATTAATTATAGCATATTTTTTTTATAAAATGAAATTTACTAATAAGGTGGGGTGGCAGAACTGGGATTGCGCCGGTCTCGAGAACCGGTGGCCTTTACGGCCTTGTGGGTTCGAATCCCACCCCCACCGCCAATTTACGATTTTGGAGTTTTGAGAAGGTATTGCCTCGCCCTCGCTTCGCTCGGGCTCGGCAAAAACAATGATTTTATACGGATTTTTGAAATCAAAAAACAATTTTCATTCTAGAACTTGAAAGCTAGAGCTAATTAAATAGTTATGTTTTTACTTTGTAATCTGAAATTAACAGTATTTATAATCTTTGTGATTTTTCTTTAAAATTTGGAATATTTACGAATGTTTTAGTAAGAGTTACACTTTTAGTAGATGTTAAGGCTAAAATAAAGACATATAGGCAACATGGAAAAATCCATACATTTTTTATGATTTGATAACTTGCTTTTTAAAAATAAGCAGAGAAATGTTTTTTTGGTAAAATTTCTACTTTTGTTATAATAAAAATTTATTATTAAGAAATTAATATAAATTTTATCAATAAAAAATTTTTATAAATAAAAAGCATGAAAAAATCCCCTAATTATAAAGTTGAAGTCTTAACTGGTATTAGACCCACAGCTGATTTGACAATTGCTAATTATTTAGGCGCCATCGCGCCTATTGTTGAGCTTCAAAAAAAAATGTCCACAATTGTTTTTGTGGCAGATCTCCATGCTATTACAGATAAAGAACCAAAAAATATTAAAGAGAATATTTACAAAGTTGTGGCAGACTATATTGCTCTAGGAATAGATCCTAAAAAAACTAAAATCTATTTGCAATCTGATATAGGATCCGAAATTTTAACATTAACTGCTTTTTTTTCAAGACTTGTTTCAGTTGCTGAGCTTTTAAGAGTGCCAACCTTAAAAGATAAAATAAAAAAGAACAAAGAACCAGAAACTGCTTCTGCTTTACTTCTTCTTTATCCTGTTATGATGGCAGCTGATATTTTGATAAATAAGGCTAAATATGTGCCAGTAGGCGAAGATCAACTCCCTCACATAGAAATGACAAGATTAATTGCTCGTAGATTTAATAAAAAATATAAAGAAGTTTTTCCAATCCCTCAAGTTTTGCAAGTAGAATCTGTGCGTATTTTATCTTTAAAAGGAGAAGGTAAAATGAGTAAAACTAATCCTTCTGGTGCTATTTTTTTAACAGATGATAAAAAGACTGTTGTTAATAAAATTAAATCAGCCGAGACTGCTTTTGAAGGTTTGGTGAATGAAAAATTGAAAAGTTTGATTCTGATTGGCAAAGGGCTTGCAAAAACCAAATCAGATCAAGAAGAGATAGATTTTATTATCGAGGAGCACAAAAAAGGCAAAAGAGTTATGAAAGAGTTTAAAGAAATTTTAATTAAAATTGTACAAAACTTTTTAGATGAATTTCAGTCCAGAAGACGAGAGATTATAAAAGATCCTTATTATATATCCTCAGTTTTAAATGAAGGAACTAAAATTGCAAAAAGAAACTCTTCTGACACACTAGATGAGGTTTTAAAAGCTATGAAATTTAGTTAAAATCTAATGTGTTTTTATGTTAAGTAGAATTTCTGAGAAAAAATTTATGTTAAAATTATTGTAAAATGTTTAAAAGGCTTATTAAAGAGAAAACAAGATACAATCCTTTAGAATATGAAAATAAAATCTATAATTTTTGGATACCTTACTTTAAATACAAAAAAAGATCTGGTAAAAATTTTACTATTTTAATAGCTCCTCCTAATATTACTGGAAGTTTGCATATGGGTCATGCTTTGGAAAACATCATTTTAGATTTTTTAGCTCGCTATAAGAGTCTTTTAGGCTATGATGTTGTTTGGTTTCCGGGTATTGATCATGCAGGTATAGCTACACAAAATGTTGTTGAAAAAGAGTTAAAAAAACAAGGAACTAATAGGTTTGAGTTAGGTAGAGAGAAATTTATAGAAAAAATTTGGCAGTGGAAAGAAAAAAATGAAAATATAATTTTGGATCAGTTTAAAAAATTAGGACTTTATCTTGATTGGTCAAGAAAGAGATTTACTATGGACAAAAAATATGTTGAATGGGTTGAGAAAGCTTTTATTGTTTATCATAAAAAAGGCTTGGTTTATAGGGATTTAAGGCCAGTTAATTTTTGCCCAAAATGTAAAACTTCCCTTTCTGATCTGGAGCTTGAGTATAAACAAACAGAAGGTTTTTTATATTACATAAAATATCCTTTAAAATCAAACGGATTTTTAACTATTGCAACTACTAGACCAGAAACTATTTTAGGTGATGTGGCTTTAGCTATTAATCCAAAAGATTATAAAAACTTTGATTTAATAGGCAAAACAGCTCTTCTCCCTATTTTAAACAGAGAATTACCTATAATAGTTGATGCTAGGGTTGATCCAGATTTTGGAACAGGAATTTTAAAAATAACACCTGCACATTCTCTAGTTGATTATGAAATATCTCAAAGGCATCACTTACCTATGATTTCAGTTATAAACGAAGAAGGTTTTATGAATAAAGAAGCTAGAGAATTCGAAGGTCTAAGTTATTTACAAGCCAGAGAAGAGATATTAAAAAGACTTAAAGAATTGGATTTAATAGAGAAAATAGAGCCTTTAATCCATCAAGTACCTATTTGTGATAGATGTAAAACAGAAATTCAAGTTATACCCTCAAAAGAGTGGTTTTTAAAAATGGATTATTTATCTAATCTAGCTTATAAAGCAATAAGCAGTAAAGAGGTGGAAATATTTCCTCCTCGTTTTAAAAAACCTTATTTTGGGTGGTTAAAGAATATAAGAGATTGGTGTATTTCAAGAAAAATTTGGTGGGGTCAAACTATGCCGGTTTGGTATTGTAAAAATTGTTCTGATGTTTACGAAATTTCTCGTAAAAAACCTTCTAAAATATGTAAAAATTGTAAGAAGAAAATTTGGATTAAAACAGACGAGGTTTTTGATACATGGTTTTCTTCTGCTTTATGGCCTTTTGCTATACTGTATTCTCATAAAGAAAAGAAATTTTATCCAGCTGATATTGTGGCTTCAGCTAGAGAGATTTTGCAGCTGTGGATAGCTAGAATGATTTTTTCGGGAAAATTTTTTACTAAAAAATACCCATTTAAAAAAGTTTTTATTCACCCAACTGTTTTAACTAAAGAAGGTAAAAGAATGTCTAAAAGTTTGGGAATCGGAGTAGATCCTTTAGATTTGATATCTAAATACGGTTCTGATTCTTTAAGATTTGGTATTTTATGGCAGATGTCTGCTAGACAAGATTTAAAGTTTGATGAGTCCCCTGTTTATCAGGGTCAGAAGTTTTTAAATAAAATATGGAATGCTTATAGGTTTTATTTCTTAAATTTAAATAATTTTAAGAAAAAGAACAAATCAGACAAATTAAGTAGTTTTGATAAAAGAATTCTGAAATCTTTAAGAACTACTAAAAAATTTGTAGCAAAAAAAGCAGAATCATTTGAATTTGGGTTATCTTTAAAAAAAGTTTATAAGTTTTTTTGGAATGAACTTTGTGATATTTATTTGGAGTCTTGGAAAAAAAGTTCAAAAAACAATTTTAAGGTTTTTGAGAGAGTCATGTTTGAAACGCTTGTACTTTTGCATCCATTTGTACCACACATAACTCAATTAATTTATTTTTCTTTTGGCCGCAAAAAACCAATATTTTTTGAAAAGTGGGATTAGTTTTTGATTTGTTAATAATTTTTTTAATTTCTTTTATTTTGCCTTTAATTTGGTTTATTTATTTTAGTAGCAAAGATAAGCATCCTGAGCCGTTTTTATGGATTTTTATTGCCATTTTTTTAGGAATGATGGCCGGAGTTGTGAGTTATTATACTGAAGGTTTTTTTTCTCAATTGGATATTTCAGAAAAATATCTCTACTTTTTAAATGCCTTTGTGGAAGAATTTTTTAAATTCCTTTTTGTTTTTCTAATAATATTTCCCAAAAAAGTTTTTGATGAACCTGTTGATGGGATGGTTTACATGATAGCTTCGGCATTTGGATTTGCTTTTTTAGAGAATTCTCTTTTTTTATTTTCCTCTTTTTCGTCAAATGCTTATTTTCTAAAAATAGACAAATACTCTTTAATTTTATTAATAGGTTTTTTTAGATTTTTGGGGGCAAATCTTTTACACATTTTATCATCTGCTTTAATAGGTTATGGCTATTCAATGGCTTTAAAAGTAAGGAGAGTTTTTCCTTTTTTAATTTCTTTTATTTCAGCCTGGATATTGCATTTTATTTTTAATTCGATTATAATTTTTAGTAGTCTGGGAAGTAGCACAGAGAATATTCCTTTTTATTTTAATTTTATTTTTCTTATACCCATTTTATGGTTTGTCTCTTTGGTCGTGATTATAGAATTAAAAAAACTTGTTTCCTTAAAAAATGACTGAAGACAAACAAGAAGGTACCTTAACAATCGATGTTTATTTTAAAGATAATGAACTGGTTATTATATCTCCTATAGCTGGAGCAAGTCTGGAAAATACTGAAGTTTTAGTTGAGGGGGATGTTTTGATAATTAAAGGAGAAAGAGTTCCTCCTGAAAACATAGATCCTTCTTTGTATGAACACAAGGAATGCTTTTGGGGGCCATTTTCTAGGACAATTGTTTTACCAAAAGATTTGGACGTGAGCCAAATAAGAGCTTATTATCATAATGGAATTTTGATGGTTAAGATTCCTAAAAAAGAAGATAAGTCTGTTAGAAGAGTTGAGATTAGAACTGATTTTTGATATGTAAGCGCTGGTAGCTCAGCGGTTAGAGCACCGACCTTATAAGTCGGGGGTCGAAGGTTCGAATCCTTCCCAGCGCACAAAATAAAAGTTTGATACCAAACTTAGATTTTCTTTTACTTTTATATAAAAAATGATCTATAAAGTTTTTCTATAAAAGGCACCGAGTCTTTTAATTCTTTTAAAAATAAAGATAAATTATCTCTGATGGTTTTTTCATCTACAAAAAATTCCTCTATAGGTATTTGTAAGCCTAAAGAAATATTTTTAGGAAAGAAAAAAATAAACTTTCTAAAATCGTTTTCAAATATTTCGAAAGCATAAAAGTTTTGCCAAGAATAAAATTTGTCATCAATATAAATACCATCTTGATTAATTAAAATATCCATTAATTTCGGTTCATAAAATTTTGGATGAAAAAAGAAAATAAGAGCAATAAAAGTTATTATTAAGAACCAAAAATCATGCGAAATTATTGCATAAAAAAAAGAAATGCCAATAATAATACCCCAAATTAGATGCCAAAGTAAATCTCCAAAAGGATGGTTTAAATGATTATAAGTTTTCCATCTTAGCTGAAATGGATTAATTTTATTTGCCATTTTTTTGGCTAGTTTTTTGTTTTATAATATAATTAAATTTAATTATATTATACTATACCTGTGTTTTTTAAATGAAAAGATATAATTTTAAGGAAATTGAAAAAAAGTGGCAAATAATTTGGAGTAGAAAATATAAAAGTTTATGGAAAGCGGTTGACTTCTCAAAAAAAACGAAAAAATATATTTTAGATATGTTCCCTTATCCTTCTGGAGAAGGTTTGCACGTGGGCCATGTTGAGGGTTATACAGCAACTGATATTTTATCAAGATTTTATAGGATGAGGGGCTATAACGTTTTACATCCTATGGGCTGGGATGCTTTTGGTTTGCCAGCTGAAAATTATGCAATTAGAATGAAAAAAAATCCTAATGATTTTGTTCCTAAAAATATCTTAAGGTTTAAAAAACAAATGACCTCTTTAGGTTTAAGCTATGATTGGGATAGAGAAATTAATACAACTTCTCCTGATTATTATAAATGGACTCAATGGATATTTTTAAAAATGTATGAAAAGGGTTTAGTCTATCAGAAAGAAGCTCCGATTAATTTTTGTCCTTCTTGTAAAACCGGTTTAGCTGATGAAGAAGTAATAAACGGAAAATGTGAAAGATGCGGCTCAAGCACTCAAATTAAAAATTTAAACCAATGGCATCTTAGGATAACTCTTTATGCTGAAAGACTACTTAAAGATTTAGATCAAATAGATTGGCCAGAAAATATAAAGGAAATGCAAAGAAATTGGATCGGGAAAAGCGAGGGATATGAACTTTTATTTCCTTTAGAAAATAAAAGCTTTAAAATCCCTGTTTTTACCACAAGGCTGGACACTGTTTATGGTGTGACTTTTGTAGTTCTATCTCCTTCAAATCCTTTGTCTTTAAAAATTGCCGATTCTGATTATCTTGTAAATGTAGAAAATTATATTCGTGAAAATATAGAAAAAGAGAAATGGGGAATTTATGAAAAAGAGGTTGATGGAGTTTTTACTGGTAGTTATGTTTTACATCCTTTAACAGGCAAAAGAATCCCTGTTTGGGTAAGTGATTATGTTTTGTCTTCATATGGAACTGGAGCAATAATGGGGGTACCAGCGCATGATGAAAGAGATTATAAATTTGCAAAAAAATTTGATTTAGAAATATTAGAAGTTATCAAGCCTCTTGATAATAGTTCTTTATTGCCGTTTGAAGGTGAAGGTATTTTGATTAATTCTGGGGAGCATTCTGGACTTGAAAGTCAACAAGCCAGAGAGGTTTTGTCTAATTATTTAACTGAAAAAGGCTTGGGTAAAAAAGCTGTTTATTATAAATTAAGAGATTGGATTTTTTCAAGACAAAGATATTGGGGAGAGCCTATACCTTTAATTCACTGTAAAAATTGTGGAATTGTTCCTCTTAAAGAAAAAGATTTGCCATTAAAATTGCCTTATATTAAAAGTTATCAACCATCAGGTACTGGGGAATCTCCTTTAAAAAATATAAAAAATTGGGTTAAAACAAAGTGTCCAAGATGTCAACAAGAGGCTGAAAGAGAAACTCAAACTATGCCACAATGGGCTGGTTCTTGTTGGTATTACTTAAGATTTATAGATAGTAAAAATAATAAGAAGTTTGCAGATTATAAAAAGCTAAAATATTGGCTTCCGGTTGATTTTTATGTAGGGGGTGCAGAACATGCTGTTTTGCATTTACTTTATGCTAGATTTTGGCATAAATTTCTTTACGATTTAAAACTAGTTCCTACTTCAGAACCATTTTATAAACTATTTAATCAAGGAATAATTCTTGGTCCCGATGGCCAAAAAATGTCTAAATCAAAAGGTAATGTAATTAATCCAGATGAAGTTATAAAAAAATATGGTGCTGATTCTTTGAGAATGTTTGAGATGTTTTTAGGACCTTTAGAAACAGAAAAGCCATGGTCAGATGAGGGGATTAGGGGAATTTTTAGGTTTTTAACTAGGGTTTGGAAACTTTATCAAAATCTAAAAAATGTTAAAAAATCAGAAGTTAAAGATAAAGAACTTGAATTAAGCTTAAATGATTTAATCTTTGAAGTTACAGACAAAATAGAAAAATTAAGATTTAATTTAGCAATTTCTAAGTTAATGGTTTTCGAAAATTTGCTAACTAAAAAAATTCAAAAAGAAGCAAATCTTTACCATAAAAAAATTTTCCTAGAATTCATAAAATTGTTATTTCCATTTGCTCCTCATATTTGTCAAGAAATTTGGCATGGTTTGGGTAAAAAAACATTCTTAGACAAAGAAAAATGGCCTGTTTTTAAAAAGATTGCTCAAAAAATTGATAGTTATCAATTTGTTGTTCAGGTAAATGGCAAAAAAAGAGGATTTATTGTTTTTAACAAAAGCGAACCTTCAGAAAAAGAGGTAAAAGAAAAGATCAAAGAAACTCCTATTTATTCAAGATTTTTAAAAGGGAAGAAAATCTTAAAGATTGTTTTTGTTAAGGGAAAATTGGTTAATTTTGTGG
>JAPYWZ010000018.1 GCA_028276105.1 Microgenomates group bacterium
GAGTTTTGCAGTATATTTTTGGGCTAAATGATATAAGGCAAGTGTCAATTTTTTCTTTGCTTAATCTTCAAACTGGCGATTGGGATAAAAAACGGTTTAGCGAAATAAGATTTATAAATTATAGCTAGACAATACAATGATCGATCAAGATTTTCCTGTCTTTAATGCCTCAGGTGTTTGGTGTACGACAAAAAAGGAACTTGAAGATTTGGGAAAAAGTGAGGCGTCAGCGATTGTTTTTAAGACGATGACTTTAGAGAAAAGACAAGGCAATCCAGAGCCGCGATTTTTTTTGAAAGATAATTTTTCCATAAACAGTATGGGATTGCCCAATTTGGGCGTTGATTATTATTGTAGTATTTTAAAAGATCTTAAAAAATATAAAAAACCTCTGATTGCCTCGATTGCTGGTTTTTCGCAAAAAGAGTTTTTAGTTTTGTTTGATAAGGTCAATAATGCCTCTTTTGATATGGTAGAAGTCAATCTTTCTTGTCCTAATCTTGAGGGAAAAGGCCTTTTTGCTTATGATTTAAAAACTTCTTTTTCCATTTTGAAAAAGATTATGAAAAAAACAAGAAAGAAAGTCGGGGTAAAACTACCACCATATTTTGAACGAGAGACAGTCAAAAAAGTCGCCGAAGAATTTTTGAAATTAAAAATTGATTTTGTTACTTTAGTTAATTCTTATCCTTTGGGATGTTTTATCGATATTGATAAAGAGGAAATGGTGATCAAACCAAATTTGGGGATTGGTGGTTTGGGTGGGAAAATCTTGCAACCAATTTCCTTAGCCCAAGTAGTTTTGTTTTATCAATATTCAAAAGGAAGACTACCAATTGTGGCAGTTGGGGGGATAGAGGAAGCCTCTGATATTTATCGTTATACTTTGGCCGGAGCTTGCGCTTTTGCGGTTGGAACAAGACTTTGGAGCGAGGGGCCAACCATGTTTTCTCGTTTAAAAAAAGAGTTAAGAAAGTTTTTAAAGCAAAAAAAAGTTAAAAGTTTAAAAGAAAAAATTGGGAAGGTCAAATTTTTATAACCTATGAAAAACAAAGAAAAACTAATGCTTTCTCTTTTTGAGATTTCTGCGATTAAATTTGGTTCTTTTAAATTAAAGTCGGGGATTATCTCCCCCGTTTATATTGATCTTCGGGTTTTAGTCTCATACCCAAAAGTTTTAAAACAAGTGGCCAAAGCTTACATTACTGTTTTGGAAAAATTAAAATTTGATCGGATGGCGGCTGTTCCTTATACGGCGATTCCCATTGTTTCAGCCATTAGTTTTTATAACAACAAGCCTTGGCTTTATACTCGAAAAGAAGTCAAAGACTATGGCACAAAAAAATCGTTTGAGGGAGAGTATAAAGTGGGGGAAAGAGTAGTTTTAGTTGATGATATGGTAACCACCGGCGCCTCAAAAATTGAGGCGATAAAACCGCTTACTGATGCTGGACTTATTATTAAAGATATTGTTGTTTTGTTTGATAGGGAGCAAGGAGGAAAAGAGTTTTTGGAAGAAAGAGGTTTTCGACTTTTTCCAGTTTTCACTTTAAAAGAATGGCTTGATTTGTTGGTTTATAAAAAGAAAATAGATAAAGAAAAGTATGAGGAGGTGATTAATTTTATTAATAACACTAAAATAAAAATTAAAAAATAAAAATGAAAAATGACAATGAAAAATTAAAAAATATTTTTATTAAAAAATTAGAAACTATCGTTAAAAAAAATCAATCACTTTTATGCGTTGGTTTGGATTCAGACATTGATAAAATTCCTAAAAAATTCACCGATCAATTTGAATTCAATAAAGTAATAATTGATGCGACACACGATCTTGTTTGTTCATATAAATTAAACACCGCTTTTTATGAGGCTATAGGATATAAAGGGATTTTTTCCTTGAAAAAGACCTGTGACTATTTGCGAAAAAAATATCCAGAAATTCCAATAATTATCGATGCCAAAAGAGCTGATATTGGCAATACCAATTTAGGCTATGTGAGGCTTATTTTTGAATATTTAAATGCCGATGCAGTAACCGTTAATCCCTATTTGGGTGAAGAAGCTTTGACACCTTTTTTAGCCCAAAAAGATAAAGGAGTTATTATTTTGTGTAAAACCTCCAATCCTGGCGCCGGTGAGTTTCAAGATTTAGTATTAAGTAGCAAGTATCAAGTAGTAAGTATTAAAGGGGGAATAAAGTTGTATCAATATGTAGCTTATCAAGTGGCCAAAAAATGGAATAAAAATAAAAACTGTTTATTGGTGGTTGGGGCAACGTATCCTTCGGAGCTTAAAGAAGTACGAAAGATTGTTGGGGATGATTTTTGGATTTTAGTCCCAGGAGTTGGCGCTCAAGGAGGGGATTTGCAAGAAACATTAAAAGCTGGCTTAAACTCAAAAAAACAAGGATTAATTATTAATCTTTCCCGGGCAGTTATTTTTTCTAAAAATCCAAGAGAAGAAACGAAAAAGTGGAGGAGGGAGATTGAAAAAGTATTAAGTAGAAAGTAGTAAACATTAGTTAATAAGGCTTTTTAAAGCACCTAATCCAGCAACCATCACGGCAAAACTACCTCTTGGACCCAAAGAGGTAATGATTGATTCTTTTACGGTACCAGGAAGCGGTGGAATTTTAGTGTTGTCAGAAGTGTAATAAACAACACTTGGTGTAATTTTCACTTTTTTACAAATAAGAAATAAATAATATGATTCCATATCAATTAAAAGTTTAATTTTTTCATTGTAGGGAATATCTTCTCTTTGGATTATTGCTTCTTGGGCTTTTTTTATGTCTCTTAGTGTTTGAAGCAAAACTCCTTCTGATTGAAAAATTAACTCAATTTCATCTGCATTCACAATTACCGGTAAAGGAATATTGTATTCTTTTAAGCGATTTATAAATTCTTGAGGATTAAAATCATTAATGGACGAAACATATTCTGGAGAGACAACCCGACCTACCCGAGCACCTAAATGATTTTCTCCGTCCCATTGAAGAGTGGCACCGACCTTTCCAAAAAAAACAATATTATTTACACTAGGAATTAAGTTAGAAATAGCTTCAATTAAACCATAAGTATTGTCACCTAAAGGATATGAAAAATTTAAAATATGTTTTTTTTGACGAGCTAATTCTATAAGAATTATTTTTAATTCTTCAACAACATAAGCATTTTCTAATTGATGAAAATAAGCCTTATCTAATTTTGAAAAATCATAATAATCAACGGAATCACCTAAAGAAGTTTCGGTTGCTTCAAATATCCTTGTAATCACACCCATTTCTTCTAAACGAGTAAATATTCTTTGTCTTATTTCTTTTAATCTTGGATCTTTTCCATTGTATCTTGATAAAAATTGAAGATACATAAATCGGGTAAGAGTGTTTTGAGTTAACTTATCTAATTTTTCTTTTTTTATTGATTCAGGAAGAAGATCTAATGGCTTTCCTTCTTTATTGGTTTCTTGACTGTTGGCAAGATATGCTAGATCTTCTTCAGTTAAAAGAGGAATAGCTAAAATTAAAGGAAAGGTAAATTCATTTCCTAAAACAATAGCTTCAGGAGGCACTAAACTTTTTTCTTCCATTTTAAGACCAATATTCATTACAGCATCATATAAAGCTAATTCGTGTTTTTCTTTTTTTTCAGTTAAGGAAGAAAGAGGAACAACATAGCTGTGAGAAGCATTGGAAAGATATATTCCGCCAGAAGAATTGGCCCAGTTTTTTAAATCTTTAAAAGTCCATGTTTGTCCTTCGGGTAAAAATTTATTTACTATCTCTAAAAGTTTTTTTCTTGCCTTACCAACTTTTGGAAGAGCTTTGGGATTTCTAATTGATAAACTAACTAAAAATCTTGTCATTTCATAAAAACCTAAAAAACTCATCAACTCTAAAAAATCTGTAGGAGGATTTTTTTCATCGTTTAAAGTTTGGCGTCTTATTTCAAAATAAATGTGAAGAATACCATTTTCATCAACTTCCTCAAAATAACGTCGACCACGAGAGGTGGGTCTTTTTAATATTTTTTTTCTTTCTAATTCTTGATCAAATCTTTCTCCAAAGTGAATTTCAACTCTTTGTCCTTGTTTTATTCTCTCAAATATTTCAGCGATAGTTTCTTTATCAGCTAGTCTTGGTAAAAGATAAGATATTTCTCCAATATAATCAGATAAAGAAGGTTCAATTTCAAAATCTTTTCTAAATTTTTTCCCCCCTTTTTGTTTATCAACTGCATCGTGATAAAGTGGTTGAATACTGAATAGAAGCGTATTAGGATAATTAAAAACTAGCCCTCTAAGCCAAGAAGATCCAAAAACTTTACCGGTTACTAATCCTTCCCAAATTTTAGGGTACTGTTCAAAAACTAATTTTTCAGTTTCTTTAATATATGGAATTCTTAAAATTTCTCGTGCCATAACTTTTTTAAAAAAAATTATTTAAGCAAGAAAAATTAAGAAATGTAGATCAAAGATTGAGTTTAGAAGAATTTGAACAACATCATTTTTCTTTTTCATAATATGATTATATCAAATTTTTTATTTTTTTGCTATACTTTTACTTATGTTCACCCCACCGCAAAAAATCTTAGAAAACTATGCTAAAGTGATGGTTGATTTTGCTTTGGGAAAAGGGGCGGGGATAAAGGCCGGTGAGGTGGTTTATCTAGTTTATGATTTAGAAGCCAAGCCTTTGGCTTTGGCAATTTATAGAAGGATTTTGGAAAAAGGTGGGCATCCGATTGTCAAAAGCGCTGATGAAGATTTTGAAAAAGTATTTTTTGAAAAAGCAAACGATGATCAGCTAAAATTTACTCCCAAAAAATATCTAAAATCTTTAGTTGACACGATTGATCATCGACTTTATCTAATTGCCCCAAAAAATCCTCTTTTACTCAAAGATATTGATCCCCAAAAAATTGTTTTAGCCAACTCTTCTCGTCAGATTTTAAAAAAATGGTTTTTTGAAAAAGAAGATAAGGGAAAGTTAACTTGGTCGCTTTGTTTGTATGGCACCCCTGGTTTAGCCAAAGAAGCTTCTCTTTCGATTGAGGAGTTTTGGGGACAGATTATTAAAGCTTGTTTTTTGGATAAAGATGATCCTATCTCTTTCTGGCGCGATGTTTTCTCAAAAATCAATGATTTAATTAAAAAAATGAATGCTTTGCCAGTCGAAAAATTTCATATTATTTCAAAGGATACTGATTTATACATTACTTTAGGTGAAAAAAGAGTTTGGAAAGGAGGCAGTGGAGCCAACATTCCCTCATTTGAAATTTTTACTTCACCTGACTGGCGAGGAACCGAGGGAAAGATTTATTTTGATTATCCTTTGTATCGTTATGGCAATATTATCAAAAATATATATTTGGAGTTTAAAAATGGAAAAGTTATCAAGGCCAAAGCCGAAAAAAATGAAAAATTACTTTCTGAGATGATTTTTAAACAAAAAAATGCCGATAAAGTGGGTGAGTTTTCTTTGACCGATAAGCGATTTTCTAAAATTTCAAAGTTTATGGCCAATACTTTGTATGATGAAAATTTTGGGGGCGAGTTTGGTAATTGTCATATCGCTTTGGGTTCAGCCTATCATTTTTGTTTTTCAAAAGACCAAAAAAAGATGAAAAAAAAAGATTGGCAAAATTTGGGTTTTAACGATTCAGTTGAGCATTGTGATATTATCAACACCCAAAAAAAAGAAGTTTTTGCTATCTTAAAAAATGGGGTTGAAAAACTTATTTACAAAGATGGAATATTTGTGATATAAATAAATAATAAACTTCTTATGTCTTTAACAGATATTTTAAAAACAGAAAGGATTATTAAAGTAGATGAAGAAGAGATTCTTTCTTCGGTTTTAAACAAGCTAGGAAGTTCTCATGATGCCGCCTTTGTTTTTTCTAAAAAAAACAAGTACTTGGGGGCGATTAATCCTTATTATTGTTTGATTAAATCTTCCTATCCGGCCAATGCCAAAGTGAAACACTGTCTTTTTCATCCACCAAAAATTTATTTAGATAACGCTTTAACTAAAGTTGCTCAATCAATGATTGATTCCAAAGTCCATTATTTGCCAGTTTTTTTAGATAAAAACAAAGAAGAATTTGTGGGAATTATTTCTGCTCGAAGACTTCTTTCTTATTTTAAGAATCTTGATTTGTTTAAGGTAAAAATTGCCGAAGTTTTAAAAAACAAAAAACCGTTGGTGACTATTGAAGAAAATGAACCAATTGGAAAAGCAATTAATCTTTTTCGAAAAACTCATTATTCAAAACTGGTTGTTGTTAATGGTGGAGGAAAGCTTAAGGGAGTTTTAAGTTATTTTGATTTAATTGCCTATCTGGCTTTACCAAAGACAAAAGAAGCTGCGGGGGATAAAAAAGGAGAAAAGATAAGTTTTTTAAATTTACCAGTAAAAAACTTTACGAAAACTTATGTTGTTGTTTTAAAAAAAGATAATTTTTTGAGTGATGTAATTAATTTAATTTTAGAAAAGAAAATTGGCAGTGTGATAATTGCTAATGAAGATAAAGTCCCAGAAGGGATAGTGACGACTCGTGATATTCTTCAGTTTTTCATTCAAAAGAATACTTCTTATGAAAAACCAAAAAACTCCACCCTCCAATTTGGAGGGTTTTTTAAACCTAAAATGATATAAGTCTTAGTTTATGAGAAAAATATTTTTGTTTTTAATTTTAGTGGTAGCCATTTTTTTTCGCTTTAATCATTTAAACTGGGATCAAAATTTTCATCTTCATCCGGATGAAAGGTTTTTGACGATGGTAGTCCAAGCGATGAAACTACCGCAAAGCTTTGAAGAATATTTTAATCAAAAAAAATCTTTACTTAATCCGCCAAATATTGGTTTTAATTTTTATGTTTATGGGATCTTTCCTTTGGTTTTGACAAAGTATTTGGCGGTAAATTTTGGTATGGATAATTATAACGAGATTACTACTTTGGGTAGATTTTTATCAGCTTTTTTTGATTTTTTGACAGTGATTTTTGTTTATAAAACTACCAAGTTATTGCTTAAAAAATTTAAAAACGTCTCAAATTCTTTGCTTCACGTTATCCCTTTATTGGCCGCTTTTTTTTATGCTATTTCTGTTTACCCAATTCAAGCCGCTCATTTTTTTACAACTGATCCTTTTTTAAACTTTTTTATGTTTGGGAGTTTTTATTTTATTTTAAAAAATGTTGATGTTGACCGTTTTTTACATCTTGTTTTTTCTTCTTTATTTTTTTCTTTAGCCCTTTCTTCAAAAATTTCTGCTTTGTATATTTTGCCTTTGAATTTAGGGGTTTTGTTTATAAAAATTTTTTTTGAAAAAAATTCTTTTTTAAAAAAAGTTATTCGTTTCATTTTACAAGTTTCATTCTATTTGTTTTTTTCTTATTTCTTTTTGCGAATTTTTGATCCTTATTATTTTGAAAATTTATCGTTTTTTGATTTTCGGTTAAGTAAAGTTTTTTTGGAAAGTATCAAGTTATTAAAACTTTTTACAACAAAAGATGCTTGGTATCCACCAGCGGTTCAATGGATAAATAAGCCATGGTATGGATTGCTGTTGACTACTTTTTTAGTGGGTTTGGGACCGATAAATTTCCTATTTGTCTTAATGGGATTAGTATATTTGCTAAAAAATTTAAAATTAAAAATTAAAAATGAAAAATTACAATTAAAAATTAAAAATTTTATTATTTTTTTAATTATTTTTTGGGTTTTGGGATACTTTATTTATCAATCTTCTCAGTTTGTAAAATCAATTCGTTACACAATATATCTTTATCCATTTTTGGCAATTTTTGGAGGAGTGGGAATAAGTGTTGTTAGTAAAAAAAATATTTTTTACGGTTCACGTTATACGTTATACGTTATACTTCTTCTTTGGCCTTTGTTTTTTTCAACCATTTATTTTCACCCTCATACTCGCATTTTAGCATCGG
This sequence comes from Microgenomates group bacterium, assembly GCA_028276105.1. GTDB lineage: Bacteria > Patescibacteriota > Microgenomatia > UBA1406 > GWC2-37-13 > RSWP21. The sequence goes on from JAPYWZ010000018.1 coordinate 7,954, forward strand.
AGTGGATTTATAAAAATTTGGAAAGTGGCAGTTTAATTTTAGGTGAGCATTGGGATGATCCGTTGCCGCTGCCAATGGAGAAAAATTTTGGCAAGTTTTTTCAAGTTGAGCTTTTGCCAGTTTTTGATCCCGACGCTTCTGAAAAATGGCAAAAAATAAGGCAACTTTTACAAAAAGCAGATTACTATGTTTTATCATCCAATCGAGGCTGGGGAAGTATTCCAACCGTCCCTTCTCGCTATCCTTTGATGAGTCAATATTATCAAGCTTTATTAAATGATAACTGTGAAAAACAAAAAAAATTAACCGGTGTTTGTTTTAAAAAAATCAAAATCTTTGAGCCATATTATTACCAATTTATAAAATATCCTGAAAGCTTAGTAGAGGAGACTTTTACTGTTTATGATCATCCAACCGTGATAGTTTTTAAAAAGTTTGACATTTAGGATATTTTTTTCTATAATTATAGACATAATGTTACAATTGGTCTATAAACTATGACAATAGAAGATTTAATTTACCTTCAAAATCCTTGGTTTTATGATTTTTATTTTATTCCCAATGAGTATTTTTTATTCAAAAGAGAGATTTTTGAAGATTTTTTTAATGAGGTAGTTAATCTAAATCAAATAATTAGTCTTAAAGGTTTGCGAAGAGTTGGGAAAAGTACCTTAATTAAGCAGGTAATTGGTGAGCTTCTTAAAAAAAAAGTTAATCCAAAAAACATCCTTTATTTTTCTTTTGATCAACCAACGGTAGTTGAAAATTATCAGACGTTGGAGAAAATCATCCAATTTTATTTTGAGAAAATTATTAATCAAAAGATTTATAAGTTAAAAGAAAAAGTTTATATTTTTTTTGATGAAATCCAGGTAATTCCTTTTTGGCAAGATATTTTAAAACGTTATTATGATATTAATCAAAATATAAAATTTATTGTCTCCGGATCTTCTTCTTTATTTATTAATGAAAAATCAAAAGAGAGTTTGGCTGGAA
>JAPYWZ010000014.1 GCA_028276105.1 Microgenomates group bacterium
TAGTGACCTTTAATTGGTACTTGAGCTGTTCCTGTTTTCCCTCCTAAAGTATATCCTTTTGGTCTTGCCCATTTTACCTCGCCACTTTCTACTACCTCCATTAACATCTTTTTAATAATTTGCGAAGTTATATTGGTAATCACCTGACCTTCTTTTTTTGGTTTAATTATTTTTTGCTTTCCCTCAGAAGAAATAATCTTTAAAACGACATAAGGACGAAAAATCATTCCTCCATTAACAAGAGCAGCAAAAGCACGAATCAGCTGAATCGGGGTAACCGCAATTCCTTGGCCAAAGGTAACCGTGGCAAAATCAATTGGATACCACTGACTTTTTGGTTTTAAATAGCCCGAAACTTCTCCTTGAAGATCTATGCCCGTTGGTTGACCAAATCCATATTTTTTTAAATAGTCATAAAGCTTTTCATCGCCTAATTTTTCACCTACATATACCATCCCTACATTGGAAGATTTTTGAAGAATCCGTGTCATTGAAATTTTTCCTTCATATTTATTATCCCAGGTTCTTATTGAATATTCGCCAATGCTAATTGGTCCAATTTCATTATAAAAATCATTTGGTTTTATTTTTTTCTCATTAAGAGCCGCCGCCATGATTAAAGGTTTAAAAACTGATCCCGGTTCATATAAGTCAGAGATGGCTGGATTTTTAAAATATTCTTCAGAAAATAAAAAATAATTTTTTGGGTCATAATCAGGAAAACAAACCAAAGCCAAAATTGCCATCGAAAAAGGATCGGCCGCAATCACACAACCGCTTTCTGCCTGATATCTTTCTATTCCTTTTTTTAACTTTTCTTTAATCATTCCTTGGATGTTTTTATCAATGGTTAAAATTAAATCCCGTCCGTTTTCGGGTTCAACCATTTCTTGTTTTCCAATTAAAATCGGCCGTCCTAACAAATCTTTTTCTGATTGAATAAACCCCGGTAACCCTGAAAGATCTTTATTGTAATATCCCTCAATCCCAAAATAACCAATATCTTCTCCCTGATAATTTTTACCAACAAACCCCAAAAGATGAGCAGCTAACGAGGCTTCGGGATAATCTCTTTTTAACACATAATCAAATCCCAAACCACTAATTTTTAATTTCTCAATCTCTTCTTTTTTCTCTTTAGTAACTATTGTCACGGCCACCCAATCTTTTTTTTTATTAAACTTTGAAGAAAGAGAGGCTTCATTTATTTCAAGAATGGTTGAGATTTTTTTTATTGTTTGAGGAGGATCATTAATTTTTTTTGGTTCAAAATAAAGAAGATAGCTATTGTTGTTTAAAACTAACGGATTGGACAATCGATCAAAAATCCGTCCCCGTTCTGGCAAAATCTTTCTTTCGGCTAAGTAATCGAAAATTTTTGAAGAAGAATGATTTAAAATTTGCAATTGAAAAAGCCGCAAAAAAATAATCAAAAAAAGAAACAGAAATAAGATCAAAAAAAACCTAATTCTTGTAAGCATACTTTATTTCTTCAAGATAAACCGGCGATTCATTTTTAACAAAATTAAGTTGAGCGGCTAAAGAAGCTAGTTTTTCATAAGAAGTTAATTGATAAATTTTTGTTTCTAAATCTAAATTTTCTTGACGAAGAAGATGAATTTTTTTATCATACATTTTAATTTCTTCCCCCAATTGAATATTAACCATAAAAATAAAAATATTGGCTAAAAAAAGAAAAACTAAAAAAATTAAAAATATTTTTTTTATCATTTTAAAGTAAAAACTCTAAGCTTTGCTGATCGCTCAAATGTTTTTTTTGACAAACTAATAATTGGTTTTTTTGTCAAAAAATTAAGATCGTTTTCAAAAGCAAATTTTTTTACCAATCTATCTTCTAAAGAATGAAAAGTAATCACTAACAGTCTTCCTTCTTGTTTTAAAATCTTTTTTGCTCCTTCTAATCCTTTTTTTAAGTTTTCTAACTCATCATTGACTAAAATCCTCAAACCCTGCCATATCTGTCGATATATTTTTTCGCTTTTTTGTTTTATTTTGTCATTAATAATGGAAACTAAATCGCCCACTTTTTCTATCGGCTTAAACTTTCTTCGTCTTACAATCTCATCAACCAGTGGTTTAAAATTGGTAACTTCTGTGTTTTTGGCAAAAATTTGATAAAGTTCTTCTTTGGACCAATAATTAAGATAGTAAGCTGCATTCATCTTTATCTTTGTGTTAATTCTTAAATCCAAAGGTTCATCTACTTTTTTAAACGAAAAACCCCGACCACTTTTCTCAATCTGTTCCATTGAAATGCCTAAATCAAACAAAACGCCATCAACTGGATAAAAATTCTTTTCTTTAGCCAAAGTCTCTATTTGGGCAAAGTTTTTGTTGGCAAGAAAAAGATTTTTTTCTAAAAAACCTTGATACTTAATCCTTGCTTTTTTATATAAATCTTCATCCCACTCTATTCCCAAAACTTTCCCTCCCATTGCCAAAATTGCTTTACTATGTCCACCCAAACCAAAAGTGGCATCAACATACAATCCCCCTTTTTTTACTTGCAAATAAGAAATTACTTCTTTTAATAAAACTGGTTGATGACTCATGATTGACTTTGATATTTCTTAATGTTTTTTTCAATCTCTTTTTTATATGTTTCCCAGTTATCTTTGGCCCAAATCTCAAAGTAAGTCCCCACTCCAATAAACACTGCCTCAGTCTTATTTATTAAATTGGCATACATCAATAAATTTTTGGGAATCACTACCCTTCCTTGATCATCCATTTCCAACAAAGCGGCCGATGAAAAAAGATGGCGTTTTATCTCCATTTTCTTCATCTCCAAAACCGAAACTCCCATCAGTTCATACGCACTTTTTTCCCAATCTTCATTTCTAAATCCGGAAAGACAAGGATCAAACCCCTTTGTCAAAGTAAAACTTTTTGTTTTTCCTAAAGCTTCTCTTATCTTTTTGGGAATAACCACTCTGCCACCAGCGGTAATATTTACCCCATATTCACCAAAAAATAGCATATATCACCATTTAACACCATATTAAACCATTTGTCAAGAGTTGAAGAAAGAGATATAATTAAAAAACTATGAATAAAATCGTCAAAGTGACTAAGTCGTTAATTTTTTCTCAACAGAAAACAATTTTTTCTTCGGCCATCTTAATTGCAGCAACCATTGTTGTCGCCCGTTTCTTTGGTTTTTTGCGATTTCGAGTTTTGGCTTCATATTTTCCCAAAGAACAATTAGATATCTTTTTTGCTTCTTTTCGTATCCCGGATATTATTTTTGAAATTCTAATTACAGGAGCACTGACTTCCTCTTTTATTCCTATTTTTATTAAATATAAAAACAACCCAAAAGAACTAAGAGAAAATATCTCGTCAATTATTAACCTTATTTTTTTTATCTTATTTTTAATAATTTTGACTCTTTTTCTTTTTCTTAAAAAAATTGTTTTGGTAATAACACCGGGATTTTCACCTCAAAAAGTAGACCAAATCACTTTTTTTTCCTCAATTCTTCTTTTTGGACAACTGCCTTTTTTGATTTTAGGTAATTTCTTAACCGGCATCGGTCAAGCCAATAAATTTTTTTTTCTTCCATCAATTGCGCCAATTTTTTATAACTTAGCCATAATCATAACCACTATTTTTTTACACCAACTTGGCCTTTTAGCCCCAGTTATGGGAGTAATTTTTGGGTCTTTGACTATTTTTTTAATCCAAATACCTTTACTTTTTTTCGATGGCTTTTTATACCAATTTGTTTTAAAAATAAACGCGGCGGTAAAGGAATTTTTTCAAATGGCTATTCCCCGAATTCTTACCGTAATCGTCTCCCAAATTGATGCTACCATTGACCTAACCCTTTCTACCTTTTTAAAAGCCGGATCATACACCGCCTTTTATCTTGCTCAACATCTTCAACTTCTGCCTGTTTCAATCATTGGAATGGCTTGGGGTCAGGCCTCACTTCCTTATCTTTCTGACTTGGTGAAAGAAAAAAAAGAATTTGAACTTAAACAAATAGTTGAAGAAACGATTTTATGTCTTCTTTTTTTAAGTCTGCCATTTGCAATATTTTTCATTTTTGGAAGAACGCCTCTTGTTCGTCTTTTTTTTGGAGGTGAAAAGTTTGATTGGGAGGCAACGGCTGTCACCGCCAAAACCCTTTCCTATTTTGCCTTAGGTTTACCTTTTCATACTTTATATTATTTTTTAACCCGTTGTTTTTATGCATTTTTAGACACCAAAACCCCATTTTTAATCGGGCTTTTTTCTATTATCGTCAACACTTTTTTCAGCGTTTTTTTTATTTTCTTTTTGAAACTACCTGTTTTTGCCTTGGCTCTTTCTTTTTCTCTGGCTATTACTTTAAACACTCTTTCTCTTTTTTTATTCCTTACCAAAAAAATAAAAAATATTAACTACTCCTATTTAATAGGCGAAACTTTAAAAATCTTTACTGCCGCTCTCATTGCCAGTTTACCATCTTACCTTTTTTTAAAAGTGGCTGATCCTTGGATATTTAATACAAGGTATACTATTAATGTCTTTTTTCTTTTATTTTCAGTGGCATTAATTTATTTTTTTTGGTATCTTTTTTTTAGTTGGATTTTGGATGTAAAACAACTTTATTTATTTACCAAACTTATAGGAAAAGCCAAAGAATATCAAAAAAAAATTATCGAGTTATTCAATCAGTATGATTAACGAAAACAACCATCAAAAAGAAATCACCATTAAGGCCATTCAAAAAAAATTGGTGGGCAAAAAACTGACTTATAAAGAGATCTATGCAATTATGGATGAAATCGCTCATGAACGTTTATCGGACATTTTAACTACCTATTTTGTTGCTTCATCATTTAAAGAAGGATACTCAGAAGAAGAACTTTATTACTTTACCAAAGCGATGGTGGAAACGGGTAATCGGTTAAAATTTAAAGGGATTGTCGCCGATAAACACTCAGTTGGTGGAATTGCTGGAACAAGAACGACAATGATTGTTGTGCCAATTGTTGCTGCTTATGGTTACAAAATCCCAAAAATCTCCTCCCGCGCCATTACCACTCCAGCCGGCACCGCTGATGTGATGGAGGGGATTGCTAATGTTGACTTTCAACCTCAAGAAATTGTCAATATTGTTGAAAAAGTAGGTGGCTGTATTGTCTGGAATGGTAAGTTAAATATTGCTCCGGCTGATGATGTGATTATAAGAGTGGAAGAGCCTTTGATGTTTGAATCATTTGATAAAATTATAATCTCAGTCATGTCAAAAAAAATTGCTGCTGGCACTACTCATTTGGTTTTAGATCTTCCTTATGGTAAAACCGCCAAAATTCACCGCCTTTCTGACGCTCAAAAGGTAGCAAAAAAATTTGAAATGTTAGCAAAAAAATTTAATATAAAAGTTGCTTTTGATATCAACGAAATGCTTGAACCGGCTGGTCGAGGAATTGGTCCAATTTTAGAAGCCCGTGATGTTTTATATGTTTTAGAACAACATATTGATCGACCTTTACGACTTGAGGCAAAAGCGCTAAGACTAGCAGGATTATTACTCGATCTTTGTTTTAAAGAAGAAAAAAAAGATTTAAATGGTGAAGAAGAAGCTAGAAAAATCCTAAAAAATGGGCTGGCGCTTAAAAAATTTCAAGAGATTGTTGCTGCTCAAGGAGGTGATAAAGAAATAAAAAGTAGTAAACTAAAACTCGCTAAATTTAAGAAAGATATTTTAGCTACAGTTTCTGGTAAAATTAAAGATATTAATAATTATAATCTTAATACCATCGCCAAAATTCTTGGAGCACCAAAAGATAAACAAGCGGGAATTTATTTGCATAAAAAACTTGACCATCCGGTAAAGAAAAATGAACCAATAATGACTTTTTATTCAAACGACCCATATCTTTTAAAAGAAGCTGAAGTCACTATGGGAAATTTACCAATTTTTACCATTGAACATTAAAATGAAAAAAATATTAATAACCGGCATTCTTTCTTTATTGATTGTCGCCTTCTTTTATCTTTTTTATAAACAAGGAATTAAGCCTGTTGATAAAAACAGTAAAGAAACAAAAATATTTGTCATCCAAAAGGGAGAAAGTTTAAAAAGCATCATCGATAACCTTTATCGACAAAATTTAATCCGCAATCGCCTGGCTTTTTATTTACTCATAAAAAAATTAGGCTTTGAAAAAAAAATTCAAGCTGGGGATTTTAGGCTTTCACCATCAATGGATGCAAAAACCATTGCCAAAACTTTAACCAAAGGCACCCTGGATATTTGGGTAACGATTATCGAAGGCTTAAGAAAAGAAGAAATTGCCCAAATTATTAATCAGAATTTTTCTATTCCAGAAAGTGAGTTTTTAAAATACGCCAAAGAAGGCTATCTTTTTCCCGATACCTATCTTATCCCAAAAGAAGCCACTGCCGAAGCGATCGTTAAAATTTTAGTCAACAATTTTTATCGCCGCTTCAACGATGATCTTCGACAAAAAGCAAAAGATAAAAGTCTTACCGAAGAGGAGGTAGTAACCATTGCTTCTTTGGTGGAAAAAGAAGCAAAATATGAAGAAGATAGAACAAAAGTAGCCAGTATCATCTTAAAACGGTTAAAAAATGATTGGCCTTTGCAAGTTGATGTCACCGTTCAATATGCTTTAGGTTATCAACCCCAAGAAAAAACTTGGTGGAAAAAGAATTTAACTAAAGAAAACTTGAATATCGATTCGCCCTACAATACTTACAAAAACAAAGGTCTTCCCCCAACCCCAATCTGTAACCCTGGCCTTGCCTCAATCAAAGCCGTAATTTTTGCCGATGCCAATACTCCATATTGGTATTACCTTTCCGACAAAACTGGCCGGATGCACTACGCCAAAACCTTAGAAGAACATAATGAAAATATAAGAAAGTATCTTCAATAATTTTTCACCTTTCTCTTCAATTGTTCGATGATTTGGTTGTCGATAAGGTTTTAATGATAGATTTTAATTTTCATTCAAAACCTCTCCTCCAACTTCAAAAACAAATCTCCAAAGCCACCTACCTCTTCAAAAATTCTTATTATTTATATAAAGGTTCAAATATAAAACAACCCTAAGGGTTGAAATAAAATATCAAAAAAATTATATTCTCCCAAATACTTTTTCCTCTTTTTTAACTTTTACCATCTTTTTTCGATCGTAAGAAGATGGTTTAGTGTAAAAAGATCCTTTATCCCAAATCGAAGGAGTCAAAATAACAATTGAGTATCTCAGTCCTGCTTTTTTTAAATTAACTTTGCCGCTTTAAAACTAAAAAAATTATCTTTGGTAACAATCACATGATCGGTCACTTCTATCCCCAAAAGTTTTCCCGCCGCCACCAATTTTTGAGTCAACAAAACATCATCTTTTGATGGAGTGGGATCGCCTGAGGGATGATTGTGTACTAAAATAATTGAAGCGGCCCGGCTTTTAATCGCCTCGGCAAAAACTTCGCGGGGATGAACTAAACTTTTGTTCAAAATCCCAATGGAAATTTCGGCTACCGAATACATTCTGGTATTTAAAGCAATTAAATAAAAATACTCTTTTGAATGGTCGGTCAGTTTACTTCTTATCAAATTAAAAACTTTTTTTGGACTGTTTAAATCTTTGCTTTTATAAGAAGGTGGTTTTGTATAAAGACGACGACCAAGTTCTAAAGAAGCTTTAATTTGCGCTGCTTTGGCCAAACCAATACCTCGAATTGATTGAAGCTCCTCAAGACTGGCTTGGGCGATTTTTTCTAAACTACCAAAAGTAGAAATAAGTTTTTTCGCCGTTAAAGCCACCGATTCGCCTGGCACCCCTTTTCCTAAAACTATCTGCAAAAGTTCCTGGGTTGAAAGAGCTTTTTCTCCAAAATTAACCAATCTTTCTCTTGGCCTTTCTTCTTTTGGCAAATCTTTAATGGTAAATTTTTTATCGGTTTTTTTATGGTCAACCATTATTAATATTTACCTCATTAGAACTTTCTTTTCCCTCAATGGTTCTTTTTATTACCTCCCTTGGCTTTGATCCTTCAGCCGGCCCAACATAACCGGCGGCTTCTAACTGATCAAGAATTCTTGCTGCCCGGGCATAACCAATTTTGAATTTTCTTTGTAAAAAAGAGGCTGAAGCATAGTCTTGATGAATAATAAGATTAACTACCTCATCAAACAATGGATCTTTTTCACCCTCATCAGAAAAAGCATCACCAAAATTAGCTCTTCCACCTAAAGTTACTTTTTGCTCTACCACCTCCGTCGTATAACACACTGGCGGATTATTTAATTTGATAAACTCAACCAACTTTTGGACATCCTTTTCTGAAATAAATGGTCCCTGAAGTCTTTTTGGTTTGGCTTGATCGGGTGGCAGATAAAGCATATCACCGCGTCCCAAAAGCTTTTCCGCGCCTGGCATATCAATAATCACCCGCGAGTCGATCATCGATGAAACATTAAAAGCAATCCTCGTTGGGATATTGGCCTTCATCAAACCAGTAATCACATCAACCGATGGTCTTTGGGTGGCTAAAACTAGATGAATACCGGTTGCTCTTGCCATCTGAGCTATTCGCGTAATTAGATCCTCGGCTTCTCTTGCGGCAAAAATCATCAGATCAGCCAACTCATCGATAATAAACACAATATAAGGTTTTTTTTCAATATTGGGTAAAGCATTATAAGACTCTAAATTTCTTACCTTTGCTTTAGCAAATTCTTTATAACGATTTTCCATCTCAGAAACTGTCCACTGCAATGCCGAAATTATTTGTTTTGCCTCAACAATCACCTCTGATAAAAGATGAGGGATGCCATTATATAAAGTCAACTCCACTCTTTTTGGATCAACTAAGATTAACCGCAAATCTTCTGGTTTGGTTCGAAAAAGAAAGGTTGAGATCCAAGCATTTAGTAAAACTGATTTTCCCGAGCCCGTTGCCCCAGCAATCAAAACATGAGGCATTTTCCCAATTGATGCCGCTTGAGGATTACCAGAAACATCTAATCCCAAAGGCACCAGTAAAGGATCTAAATTTTTACTAAAGACAGAAGAAGAAAGAAGATTTTTTAAAGAAACTATCTCAGGGCGAAGATTGGGAATCTCAATCCCAACCAACGAGCGACCAGGAATGGGCGCCTCAATTCTTACCGTACCCGTTGGCGCCGCCAACGATAAAGCCAAATCATTGGCTAAAGCCGTAATTTTGGAAAGTTTTGTTCCCTCAGCAATCTTCAAAGCATACTGCGTCACGGTTGGGCCGGGATTTACCTCCTCAACTCGCGCTCTTATACCAAAACTTTCCAATGTTTTTTCAATAATATCAGCATTCCTAGCCACATCACCTCGATCAGCCTCTTTTTGGGAGATATCAGAAAGTAAACTCAAAGGTGGAAAAACCCAACTTGCTTTTTGAGAAGAAGAAATTGGTTTAATCGTCAATGAATCTTCTTTTTTTTCTTTATCTTTATTAATTTGAGAAACATTTGTTTCCTCCACTTTATCTTTAACTGTCTCAAAAAGAGGTGGTTTTTTTTCTTCGATAAAATCTTTTGTTTCTTTAATTTTTGGTTTTTTAGCAAAAAAAATTTTTGCCAGGTAATTTTTAATAAACAAAAATATTTGCTTACTTATTTGCCATCCTAAAATCAATAAAAAATCAACGGAAGTATCAAAAAATAAAACCAACCCCATAACCAAAGTTATAAAAAGAATTAAAAAAGCGCCAAAAGAAGAAAAATCAATCCGCAAACTCTCAAAAATTGTCTTACCATATAATCCAGAATTAAAAAGACCAAGAAGGGAAACAAAAATAAAAATAAGGCCAATGGTGATATTGGGTTTTATAATCTTTAACTTCTTACTGTTAAAAAAATGACTGGCAATAAAAAGAAGAATTAAAGGGATAAACAAAGCCAAACCACCAAATTTTTCAATCAAAAATTGATTAATTT
>JAPYWZ010000099.1 GCA_028276105.1 Microgenomates group bacterium
TGTTTATCAAAATAAGCGGAAAAACAGCGATCATACTCATCAAAAAGATTAAATAAAGTTTCTTTGTTGGGATTAAAGTCAATATGAGTAGTGATTGGGGTTCTGACAAATAAAAAGCGAAGAACTTGGGGTGGTAAAATTTCAGATACTTCTTTGGCTGATGAGCCAACGCCTTTTGAGGAGGACATTTTTCTTCCGCCTATAGTAAACCATTCATAACCGCCAAAAGCCTCAGGAGGATTGTAGTTTAAAACTTCTTTGGCAATATGTGAGGCAACATCATAGGAACCACCTGAGGACATATGATCTTTACCTGATGATTCAATGGTAATGCCAATAACCACCCAATGAGCTGGCCAGTCGACCTTCCAAACCAATTTCCCATTATCAAAAATAGGCTCGACTTTTCCCTCATAACCGCAACCTTTTGCCCAAAAAACTTTATTAGGCAGGCAACGATAATAAACATATTTTCCATCCCATTTATAAACATCGGTTGTCCCAATTTTTCCACATTTTTGACAAATAGGATTGTAGGGAAACCAATTTTTTTGAATATTGGCTTTGGCCACTTTTTTATAAATTTCTCTTACTTTTTCAACATTATCTAAAATTTTTTTAATGATCTGGTTCATTTTTCCTTCTTTATAAAGGTTTGAGGAGTAAATAATTTTTGGATGACAATTTAACTTATTAAAAACGTCAATAAACTCCTGGGCAAAATAATGGGCATAGTTTTGATATTTTGGATCGGGGGATGGGATTTTATAAAGAGGTTTGCCCATATGGGGGAGATATTTTTCTTTGTTTAAATAAACAGGCAAAGCATCCATTGGATCCATATCGTTTATCACATAGGAAAATTGGACATTTATTTGGTTTTCTTTTAAAACTTTGTAAACTAAATCGTGAATAACAACACCCCGAAGTGCTCCCACATGAATCCGTCCGGATGGGGTTTTCATATCATCAACCCATTCCCTTCGACTTCGCTCAGGGTAAACAAGGTTTCTTTGTTTGATTTTTTGCGCTAAACGATCAACCCAAATCATATGGTAAATAAATTAAAAATTAAAAATCAAAAATCAAAATTTCATCTCAAAATTAAAAAAAGAAAAAAAATTACTTTGCTCTTTATTCATTTTTGCTATGTAATTTTGATATTTGATATCTAATATTTGATTTGTTTAACTTATTTTAGTGCCAACTTCAATCTCTTTATCCACTGTTAAAATAACACATTTTGAATGATCTTTGCTTTCTGCTGCCAGAAGCATCCCATCTGATATTTCTCCCGCAAATTTAGCTGGCTCTAAATTAGCCAAAACAATAATTTGTTTCCCTAAAAGTTCCTCAGGTTTATAATAAGGAACAAGGCCAGTGATAATCTGTCTTGGCTTTTCTTCACCAATATCAACCTGAAGTTTATAAAGTTTATCACGATTGGGGATTTTTTCTACGGATAAAATTTTTCCTACTTGCATATCAATTTTTTTAAAGTCGTCGATACTGATTTTGTTGTCCATAAGTTTTTAATAACTAATAATTAGTTACTAATAACTTAATGATATCTTTTAATTTTAGCAGATTTTTTATTTTGATTAATTTATTGTTTTTTTTAATTTTTAATAAATCAAAAATCGTTTTTCTTAAGAAAATTAATAATAATTTCTTTTAAGGTTAAAATTGATTTTAAAGAGACCCATTCATTTGGCGCGTGAGCATTATCTCCGATTGGACCAATGCCTAAAGTTGTGATTTTATTGAATCCAAAAATATTCTCATCGGCAATAGATGACCTAAAATACGGGATAGCTTTTTTATTGGTTACGGTTTCTATTGATTGAATCATTGATTTTAAATAATGATTATTTTTATTTAATTGATAGCCATTAAGATAGGGGGTTTGTCTTTCTTTGATTTTTATTTTAAAATTAAAACCAAATTTACTATTTATTTTTTTTAGATTAGATTCTATTTTTTTTAGAATTGATTGTCCGCTTTCTGGTGGCAAAATGCAACTGTCAATTTCGATATTGATTTCAGAAATTGTTGACATTCCTGAGACTTTTGTTTTTATATCTTTAATAAAAAGAAATTGTTTTTTTTCATCAAGAATTTTATTGAATTTTTTTAATTCGTTTATAAATAACCCTAAAAAATAAACAAGATCTTTTTTTTCTTCATAAAGAGCATAATGAACGGGTATCGTTTTTATAAAAAGTTCATAAACAGTTCTTCCTGGTCTTCCAGTAACGATTCCCTGATTACCATATTTAAATGATGGTTCGGTAGAGATTACGCAAGATAGGTTATTGATGAATCGACTATTTATAAGCTTAAATCCTCCTTTTGAAATATTTTCTTCGTCGACAACAAAAAATAGTCTTAAAACAACATTTTTTGGTTCATATTCTAAAAAGCTTAAAATATTAGCCACCATGCCTCCTTTCATATCAAAAGCACCTAAACCAAATGCTTTGTCGCCATCAATTTTTAAATTAAATGGATTGCTATTCCAGTCTAAATTTGTTGTATCAACCGTATCTAAATGTGCATACAATCCTATTGTTTTTTTTCCTTTCCCTTTTTCAACAATTATGTTATATCTATCTTTTTCAACATTTTGTTTTGATACTTTATAATTTTTACTTTTAAAAAGATTAAATAAATAATTAGCTAATTCTTTTTCATTTGGATATATAGAATTAATTGAGACTAATTTTTTCAGTAAAGAAACTATTTTCTCCATAATTTTTTTAATCTTTCTTGTGTTAAATAAGTAACCATTAAATTATTATAAGGATAATTTGATGGGCGATTTTCTTGAAAAATTTTAACATGTTGAGGTAATATCCAAGCATGAGGAAGATTAAAATCTAAAGCTGTTTTAAAAGCAGGTATTCGTCCTTGTCTTGCGGCTACTTTTAAGACAGCTTCGGCATCTAGATTTGATTCCCCAAAAACTAAATCAGGGGGATTAGTTTGACCAGCTAGTATCTTTAATATTTCATCAGAAACTTTTTGATATAAACCTTTTCCTCGATATTCTTTTAAAGTAGCTGCCTCTGTAATTTCCGCAAGT
>JAPYWZ010000038.1 GCA_028276105.1 Microgenomates group bacterium
TAATCCATTAAAATTGATATCAGCAAATTCAACTAAACCACTACTAACAATTCTTCCATTGTTTAAATCTCTTGCAGCAACCAAAAGATTATTAGGATTATTTATTAAAGCTATAACTTCTTCCTGATTCCAGCCAAAAGTGGAATATAGTTGATAATACATTTGTTGAATTTGGGGATCTTGACGCATTTTTTCGTCAATAACCAATATTTCAAAATCACTAAAATCATGATTTTTTCTTTCTTCGTGATTTTTATTAAAAATTGATGCTGCTCTTTCATATTGTTGACTTGTTATTTCTGAAGGGGGTGTTCTTTGAAGAGTGTTTTTACCTAAGTAAACTAAACAATAATTTCCAAATACTTCTCCGTCTAAAGGAATGATTGTTTCAAATAGATGACAAAGAAGATTTTGCCTATCAAAATTCATTAAAACTTTTGTTGAGATTAAAGCTCTTGCAGTTATTCTTGAGCATTTTAAGAATGGTAAACTGTCTAATTCACTCAATAAAGAATTCAATGAATCGTCGTCATTGATTGGATTTGGAAAAATTCCTTTTAATCTTTCATTATTTGTTTCTTTCGGTGGCCAAACTACTTCGCCAATGCTACTTACAAATGATGTTGGAATATCTGAGCCGTTAAGTCTTTCTCCCATAAAAAAACCGTCCTTTTTGAGATGTTAAACTTTTAACACCTCTCAAGGACGGTTTTTGAAAACCGCGGTACCACCTTGATTGTTGACTGCTTATTTTTTTCGTCAGCCAACCGCTTTCCCTCCGATTCGGAGGATTAAAGCTGTAACGGGCTTAACCCGTCGGGTTCTACTCTCCGCCTAAAGTAGCGGATTTCTTCCCGCCACCTCCCTCCAAATCGGAGGGTTAAAAAGGCCTTGCCAAAAAGACAAAAGTGGGGGAAGCCTTTCACCCTTACCTTCCCTCGCTTTGCCACTTTTTTTATGTCTTTTTGGGTCCTTTTTTTGGTGTTTGGCTATTTTTTAAATTATAAATTGATATTATATAAAAATTTTATTGAATTTCAACAATTTTGTACCGAATTCTTCCTGCAGGTACCTCAACCTCTACCCACTCACCGATTTTTTTTCCAACAAGCGCTTTACCAAGAGGTGAAGTGTGAGAGAGTTTTTTATTTAAAGGATCCGCTTCAAACTCCCCAACAATTTCAAATTTTTCTTTTTTTCCATTGATTTCAACCACAACCGATGAACCAAGTTGGACGGTGGTTTTATCTTGGACTTCTTCAACGATTTTTGCATTTTTTAAAATCTCCTCAAGTTCTGCAATTCGTCCTTCAACTAAATTTAGTTCTTCTTTTGCCGAAGAATAAGCACTGTTTTCTGATAGATCACCCATACTTCTTGCTTGGTTTAATCGCTTCAATACTTCCTCTTTAGTTTTTGTTTTTAGTTCTTCAAGTTCTTGTTTTAATTTTTCAAAACCAGTTTTGGTTAGTTGGATGTTTTTCATAAAATAAAAAATGCCCTAAAAACTTTTTTGGGCTTATGTTAAAATAATACTATAAATTATTTTAAAAGTCAAATTTTTGGTCGTTTTTTTTAAAGTTTTTATTGCTCTCATCGTCTAGCGGCCTAGGACATCACCTTCTCAAGGTGGGGACAGGGGTTCGAATCCCCTTGAGAGCACAAAAATCACCAAACATCTAACATCTAACATCAAATATTTTTAAAAAAATGTAACGTGGAACGTGTAACGTGAAACGTGTAGCAGTAAACATTAAACGTTCAACATTTAACATTAAAAATTAAATACTTAAAAAAATACCGCAAATCATTAATTTTTTTTCAGATATAAAAAATGTCAAATCCAAATCACGATCGTGAGAATTTTTTTACAAAAAGTAAACTTTTAATGTTGAAATGTTTAAAGTTAACGTTTTTATATTCTCAAAAACTCCTTCACTCCTCTTATACCAACCAAAATCAAACTAGAGTAAAAAAAGAGGATGATTAAAATTAGTAAAGAAAGAGAGGTTGTTTTAAAAACCTGCTGAAGTAAAGGATGATAAAGAAGAAGCGGATGGACAAAAAAAGGAGACAAAAAGGCAACAAGAAAAATTGGTTTAAAAAGAAGGCGATAATTTGAGGCAATATGACGATGGGATAAAAATAAGTCGATTAAAATCATTGGTTGAACAAATACTAAGGTGGTAAAAACAATCGTTAGATTTTGATGATAAAAAGCAGAAAAAACGGTTAAAGTGGCGGTTAAAACACCAACGGAAAAAATATAGTGAAAGTCAATTTTATCCAAAACAGTAAGTTCCTTTCTTGGTGGTTTTTTTAAAATTTCTTTATCATCGGGGGCAAAAGCTAAAGAAATGGCCGGAAGACCATCGGTTACGATATTGATGTATAAAAGTTGTAAAGCGCTTGAAACAGGAAGAGAAAAGATTAAGGCTAAAATAATATAAATTACCTCCCCAATATTGCAGGAAAGCAAGTATTTTATCGCATTTTTAATATGGATAAAAATATTTCGTCCTTGCTCAATGGCGGAAACCAAAGTGGCAAAGTTATCATCGGTTATAATAATATGAGCGGTATCTTTGGCTACATCAGTACCAGTTTTTCCCATGGCGACACCAACATCGGCCTGTTTTAAAGCCAAAGCATCATTAACTCCATCACCGGTAACAGCCACCACCTCACCCAGTTTTTGATAAAGTTTAACCAAGCGATATTTATCTTCTGGGTAAGTTCGAGCAAAGATTTTGACTTTAGGTAAAATTGATAAAAGTTCCTCGTCAGAATAACTTCGCAAGATTTTGCCTGATAGAATATCATCACCTTTTTTAATAATTCCGGTTTCAATTCCTACTGCTTCTGCGGTTAACTCGTTATCTCCAGTGATCATCACGACTTTTATGCCAGCGTTTTTGGCTTTTTCAACCGCTTCTTTTACTTCAGGTCGAACAGGATCGGCAATGCCAACAAAACCTAAAAATATCTGATTTTCTTCAATTTTTTTTTCCGGTTTTGTTTTATAAGAAAAAGCAATCATTCGAAGACCTTTTTGAGCAAATTTTTCAAATTCCGCTTCAATTTCTTTCTTCTTTTTTGGGGTTAATGGTTTTATTTCTTCACCAATTTGGATAAAATTACAGATTTCCAAAATTGATTCTGGAGCACCTTTGGAAAATATGTAACTTGTACCTTGTAACTTGTAACTTTTTTTGTTTTTTACATAGACGGACATTCTTTTTGTCTGGGCAAAAAAAGGAATCTCTTCAATTATTTGCCAGCGGTTTCTTTCCTCATCATAAAAAATCCCTTGATAGTGAGCCATAATAAGAAGTGCGCCTTCAGTAGTATCACCAACCACATCAAAATCTTTGCCATGGTCAACTTTTGAAACTAAGGAAGCAGTTGAGCATAAAACACTATTTAAAAGAATTAAGCGAAAAGGATGATTGGTTTCTGATGGGGGATTTTTGATATCATATTCTTTTTCATCAACCCAGATTTTTTTTACTCGCATTTGGTTGGTAGTCAAAGTCCCAGTTTTATCAGTAGCAATTAAAGTTAAAGATCCCATCGTTTCAATCGCATTTAGTTTTCGAACAATTGTTTTTTTCTTTGCCATCCGCTCAACCCCAATTGATAAAATTATTGTCATAACAGCCGGAAGGCCCTCAGGGACAGCGGCAACCGCCAAAGAAACCGCCAAAATAAAACTTTCGATCGTATTTTTTTCTTTAATAAAAGAAAGAATAAAAACAATGATTGAGGCAATAATCCCAATAATTCCTAGCTGTTTAGTAAAAGTTTCTAATTTTTTTTGAAGTGGGGTTTTTGTTTCTTTAATAACACTTAAAGTTTTGGCAATTTGACCAAAGCGGGTGTTTGAACCGGTGGCAGTCACTTTCATTAAACCTCGACCGCGAGAAACAATTGTGCCAGCGTATAATAAATTTGCATCGGATAAATTTTTAACAACTGGCATTGATTCTCCCGTCAACATCGCTTCATTGACTTCTAGGTTATAAGCTTCAATTACTTCACCATCAGCTGGGATTTTTGTTCCTTCCTCAATAAAAATAATATCGGAAGGCACCACATAACGGCTATCAATCTCTTGCTCTTTACCATCGCGATATACCCGCACCATAGTTTTAGTCATCTTTTTTAAAGAGGCCAGGGATTTTTCCGCTTGGTATTCCTGATACAAACCAAAAAAAGCATTGAGGATGACAATGGCTAAAATAAACAAAGCATCTAAAGTCTCACCAATAAAAAAAGAGACAAAAGAGGCACCAATTAAAAGAAGAATTAGAAAGTTGTTAAATTGAGAAAAAAAAGATTTTAAAAAGGTAAACTTTTTTTCTTCGCGGATTTCATTTAAACCATACTGTTGGAGAAGTTTTTCTACTTCTTTTGATGTCAGTCCCAACTTTCTTTTATCCATAAAAAAATTATAGGAGAATAAATAAAAATTTTAAAGAATATGAAAATTTACGAAAAATCATTCGGTTTTTTTATTTTTAATGACTTCAATGATCATTGGTAATAAAGATATAAGAATAATGACAATAACCACTAAAGAAAAATTTTTTTTAACCAAAGGAATATTACCAAAGAAAAAGCCGGCTAAGGTAAAGATAGAGACCCAAAGGGTACCACCAATGATATTATAAAAAATAAATTTTCCATAGCTCATCTGTCCAGCACCAGCAACAAAGGGAGCAAAGGTGCGGATAATTGGGACAAATCGGGCTAAAATGATTGTTTTTCCGCCGTGTTTTTCAAAAAAGCGGTTGGTTTTTTCAATATGGTCTTTTTTAATTGGAATTTTTGGATTTCTTACAATTTTTTCACCAAAAAAATGGCCAATCCAGTAGTTTAAAGTATCACCTAAAATGGCAGCAAAGATTAAAATTAAAAGTAAGACTAAAATATTAAAACTTCCCAAAGAGGCAAAAACACCAGCGGCAAAAAGCAAAGAATCACCTGGTAAAAATGGGGTAAAAACAAAACCAGTCTCAGCAAAAATAATAAAAAACAAGATCAAATAGGTAAAAGTGCCGTAGTTTTTGATAATTTCGCCTAAATGTTTGTCAAGATGAAGAATAAACTCGATTAAAAATTTAATGATTTCCATAGATAAGAATAAATTATAACGAAAAAAAGAAATTTATTAGAGATAAATGGAGATTTATAGAGATTTATAGAGATTGGAAGTTTGATAAAATATTATTTATGGGGAATTTGTTAATTGAGATTGGACTTTTAATCATCTTTTTGGGATTAATTTTAAACCTTCTTTCTCAATTTAATTTACCGGTTTTACCTGGAGATATTTTAATTCAAAAAGAAAACTTTACTTTTTATTTTCCAATTGTTACATCGATTTTATTAAGCATTCTTTTAACAATCATTTTGAATCTATTTAAATGAAAAAAATACGTTTTTTTCATCGTTTGGGTTACCGGACGCCCACTTGGTTTAAAGAAAAAGCAAGAAAAAAGCTTTTAAAGATTAAAAGTTCTTTTTTAAAAAATTACAAGTAATTGTCTACTACCGGTTTCATATCAGAAAAGCTATAAGCCCCTTGAAACATTTGGGTATTTACTAAAAAGTGGGGGGTTCCTTGGAAACCCAAAGATGGTGATAACTGTTGATCTCTTTCTAAAGCTTTTTCATATTTTCCACTTTCTAAACATTGAGTGAGAAAACTTGAGTCAATTTCATTGGCTAGAAAACTGACTAAATCAGGAATTTTTGCTTTATCATTTTTTACCTGTTCGTTTAATAAATTATATCCTTCATTAGTCATCAATTTATCATGAACTTCCCAAAATTTATCTTTTTCATAAGCGCAATATAAAGCTTGAGCGGCAAGAATACCATTGCCGTGACCGTTTGAATAAAGAAAAGCAAACGAAGCCTTTCCTTGATCAACTAATTTTTTGATTTCTGGAAGGGGTGGAATGTAAGAACCACCTTCAGATTGGTATTTAAATCGCTCACCAACTTGAGAAGCCAGTTGAGGATTTAAGCCTCCAGCGATATGACAAAAGGGACAGCTTGGGTCAGAAACCTCAACAAAAAGAAGTTTTCTTGAAGCATCACCAAAATGAATAAAACCTTTTGTAAAAAGTTTTTTTACATCGTCAATTTTAATTTCTTTTGGTGCTTGTGGTTGTTGTTGTTGGGCTGGATTAAGGTTTTTGCCAAGTTTTTTTTCTAAATTAGAGACTTTTAAAAAAGTAAAGATGTTAAAAAGAAAAAGTAAACCGATAAGAAAATAAATTATTTTATTATTTGAACTTGAAGAATTTATTTCTTCAACTATTTTTTGATTTTTTTTAGCCATAGATTTTGAAAAATAAATTATTAATTAATTGAAAAATTTTAATTATTAAATTATTACAATTTTAATGATAGTTGTCAATTGATTTTTTATTTAGCATAAATTCGGTATAAATTGGCACCAATCTTTTCAAATTTAAAAATCTCAATTTTTCCAATTTCTTTCGTATTTGTTACATGGGGAC
>JAPYWZ010000017.1 GCA_028276105.1 Microgenomates group bacterium
TTCAAGCATTTTTTTTCCTTGATTTTCCATAAAGTAAAATTTTTATAAAATTTATAATGATTATAATTATTATTTATTTTCCTCCAACCATTTTTCTACTTCCAAAGCTGCTGCCACCCCCATCCCCGCCGCCGTTGCCGCCTGCCGATAATAAATATCAACACAATCTCCGGCAGCAAAAACTCCGGGGACTGATGTCATCATCTGATAATCAAAATTATATTTTTTTATATTAAAAATTTTTGAATTTTGATTTGTCATTTTGCTATTTGATATTTGATTTTTGATATATTCAATCGCTATTCTACTACTTGTATAAACATACCCCTTCTCATCCAACTCCACCTGCGACGCAAAAATCTCTGTATCAGGTTTATGGCCAATCGCCACAAATAACCCATCAATTTTTAAATTTTTAATTGTCATTTTTAATTTTTCATTTTTAATTTTTAATTTTATCCCTTCTACTTTTGTCTTTCCCATCACATCAACCACTTGCGCATTCCAAATCACCTCAATCTTTTTATTAGCAAAAACCCGCTCTTGCATGATTTTTGAGGCACGAAAGCTATCTCGACGGTGAATAATATAAACTTTTTTGGCAAACTTGGTCAAAGTCAAAGCCTCCTCCATCGCCGTATCACCCCCACCAACAACCGCCACCACTTTATCTTTGAAAAAAAACCCATCACAGGTAGCACAAGCCGAAACCCCTTTTCCCCGAAGTTCTTGCTCGCCCGGCACGTTTAACCATAAAGCTTTAGCACCAGTGGCGATGATAACAGCTAACGATGAGACAAAATTTTTTCGAAAGTCAGTTGTCTGAGCTAGGGAGCGCCGAAGCGAACCCTCGTCTTGCGAGGATGAGCGAGGCACGACAGGATCCGTAAAAACCTCAAACGGCCTTTTTGAAAAATCAACCTTAAACACATTCTCATCAACTATTTTTGCCCCAAATCTTTGCGCTTGTTTTCTCATCTTTTCAATCAACTCTGATCCCAAAATTGAATCGTGACCGGGAAAGTTTTCAACCTCAGATGTCAAAGTCAACTGCCCACCAGGTGGAGAACCAGCAAAAACCAAAGGCGAAAGTCCAGCTCTTGCCAAATAAATGGCTGCCGAAAGCCCAGCTGGCCCACCACCAATAACAACAACATTTTCCATAAAGTCATTAAACTTATAACAACTAACTTCTAACACCTAACACCAAACTTCTAACATCTAACGTGAAACGTTAAACGTTTAACTTTTTACAAACTAATCGCTCTTTCAACTATCTTTTTTACCTCTTCAGTCTTTTCTTTTGGTATAATACGACAAATATCCGAAACCAAAATTTCCTTTGATAAACTGTCAATTGCTTTTTTTATCGCATTAATCTGCTGCAAAATCTCTTCACAAGAGCGATTATTTTTTACCATTTTTTCAATTCCCCGAAGTTGACCAACAATTCGATTAATCCGTTGACTGACGTTATTCATAAGTTTTTTGAAAACTATATATACTCTACCCGAGTATAGTATAGATTATAAAAATGAAAGTAAAATTTGTCAAGAGGTTTTTAAAAAAATTATTAAAATTAACCTAATTAATCTAATTCCTAATTGACCTAAAATAATAAAACTCTAAGCTCTAAATTTCCTGCCTTTGACGGGATCCGCAGAAGGCGGGACTCTAAACAAATTCCAAATCCTAAAATTTTAAATTTTTAATTGTAATTTTGACTTTTAACTTCAACCAGGGCTTACGCACTCAATTGTCACCTGACCCTCCGAATCGAAGGGCAAGTTTATTTAGGAATCTATCCAATTTTAACCTCTTTTTAAGGTATTATAAACGTGTTATAAACTCATCTTATGTCAAATACAAATCACGATCGTGAGATTTTTTTGACAAAAGTTAAACTTTTTCACTTTTTCCAATTTATCCGATTTATCTGATCTCAATCCTTCGACTTCGCTTCAGGATAAACTGATTCTAACTGATTTTAACTTATTACAACTAATTTTAACTATTTTTAAACAACCTTTTACACCACGTTTACA
This sequence comes from Microgenomates group bacterium, assembly GCA_028276105.1. Taxonomy (GTDB): domain Bacteria; phylum Patescibacteriota; class Microgenomatia; order UBA1406; family GWC2-37-13; genus RSWP21. The sequence goes on from JAPYWZ010000017.1 coordinate 2,046, forward strand.
CCGAATCAGACGCGGTTTACCAAGTCAGACCAAGTCAGACTTGGTCAGACTTGGTTTACACAATTTTTACACTATATTTACACTAATTTTTAATCTCCATTTATCTCTATTAATCTCAATTTATCTCTAATTTCATATTCGCATCATTCGTATTATAATTTTTCTATGGGTAAATATTTCTCCGTTTTTACTCTTACTTTAAAAGAATACTTTGCTTATCGATTAAATTTTTTGATCTGGCGTCTTCGGGTTTTTATTGGTTTTTTAGTCCCCTTTTTCCTTTGGCTAACTATCACCAAACAGGTAAAAAACTTTTCCGGCTATGAGGAAGAATCAATTGTATCTTACTTCTTTTTTTCTCATCTTTTGGCCTACTTTATTTTAGGTACAAGAACGGTTGATATTGCCGGCCAAATTCAAAACGGTGAAATCATAAATTTTCTTTTAAAACCCATGTCTTTTTTTTATTATTATTTTTTTCGCGATTTGGCTGATAAAATCTTAAATTTTTTGCTTTCTTTTTTTGAAGTTTTTCTTTTTTTTAAAATCTTCTCTATCCCTTTCCCACAAGTTAATCTCCAATTTCTTCCTTTCTTCTTTCTTTTTTTAACTTTGGGTCTTTTTTTAAGTTTTTATCTTAATCTTTTAATTTCTTTTTTTGGTTTTTGGTCAACTGAAGTTTGGGCGCCAAGATTTATTTTTTTTATTTTAATCTCAATTCTTTCCGGTAGTTTTTTCCCCCTTGATCTTTTACCCAAAAAACTTTTTTCTTTAATTATTCTTACTCCTTTTCCTTATCTTTTTTTCCTTCCTGTTAAAATGATTTCCTCACCAAAAACTTTAATGAATAAAATTGATCTTTACTCTCTTTTTTTTATGGGAAGTTTTTGGTTGGCCATCCTTTTTTTTCTTGCCCGATTTTTTTGGCAAAAAGGCTTAAAAAGTTTTTCTTTTTGGGGAAGGTAAAATATGTTTAAAAAACTTAAACGAAACTTGAAGATTTTTCTTTTATTTAGCTATCAATCGTTAAAAACAACAGGCCAAAGTCGCCAAGCAATTTTTCTTTTTACTTTGGGTAAAATCTTGCGCTTTGTTTTTCTTTTTGGGGTGATTTTTCTTGTTTTTTCCAAAACCAAAATTATCGCTGGTTGGTCGCTTAAACAAGTGGTGATTTTGTATCTTACCTTTAATTTTATCGACACCTTTTCTCAAGTTTTGTATCGTGAAGTCTATCGTTTTCGACCGCAGGTTATTTCTGGCAATTTAGATTTGATTTTAGTTAAACCCTATCATCCGTTTTTGCGAGTTTTGGTTGGTGGGGTTGATTTTTTAGATCTTTTGCTTTTGGTCCCCTATTTTTTTCTTCTTCTTTTTTTTATTTTTCAAGAGAAGATTTCTTTTTTTTCATTTTTTTTGTACCTGACTTTAGTGATTAATGGTTTAATTATCGCAACTGCCTTTCACATCTTTGTTTTAGCTTTGGGACTTTTAACCACCGAAGTTGACAACGCGATTATGATTTATCGAGATATCTTAAACTTAGGCCGTTTTCCAATTGAAATCTACCAACAAATAATTAGTTTTATCTTTACTTTCATCATCCCCATTGGAGTGATGATTACCTTTCCGGTTAAAGCTTTGTTTCACTTTTTAAGTTTAAAAAACATAATTTTTTCTTTTTTTATCAGTTTTTTCTTGTTATTATTATCAATTAAGTCTTGGCAGATTGGGCTAAAAAAGTATCAGTCAGCTGGAGGATAAAATATGATTTCCGTTAAAAATCTCACTAAAATCTACAAAGTCTATCGAAAAACCGGCAATCTAATCAAAGATATATTTTTTAGAAAATACGAAGATATTTTAGCTTTAGATAAGGTTTCTTTTGAAATTGGAAAAAACGAATTGGTTGGTTTTATCGGCCCCAATGGCGCAGGAAAAACAACCACTTTAAAAATTTTATCAGGAATTTTATATCCCACATCAGGAAAAGTATCGGTTTTGGGATTTTTCCCTTTTGATAAAAAAGAAGCTTTTTTAAAGCAGATTTCTTTTGTCATGGGCCAGCGCAATCAATTAATTTGGGATTTGCCGGCAATTGATACTTTTTTTTTAAACAAAGAAATCTATGAATTAGATGAGGAAAAATTCAAAAAAAATCTTCAAAAACTAACCACGATTTTTTCCGCCAAAAAACTAATCCAAAAACCAGTGAAAATGCTTTCTTTGGGTGAGCGAATGAAAATGGAGTTTATTGCCGCTCTTCTTCATCAACCAAAGATTATTTTTTTAGATGAACCAACCATTGGTTTGGATATTTTTTCCCAAGAAGCCATTCGCAATTTCATCAAAGACTATCAAAAAGAGTTTCAAGCAACTATTATCTTAACCAGTCATTATCTTGAGGATGTTAAAAGATTGGCCAAACGGTTAATCATCATCAACAAAGGAAAAATTCTATACGATGGCAGTCTTACCGCAATTCTTCAAAAATTTTCTTCAGTAAAGTATGTTAGTTTAATTTTAGAAAAAGAGATAAAAAAAGAGGTGCTTTTTAAGATCGGAAAACCAATTGTTTATCAATTTCCCAAAGTCGTCTTTCGGATTCAAAAAAAAGACCTACCTCAAGTAGTGGCCTATATTAACGATCAAATTCCTTATCTTGATTTAGCCATTGAAGATGAAAAAATTGAAGAAGTTGTCAAAAATCTTTTTAAAAATCAGCAATAAATTAAAAAACAATTTATATTGTTATAAGGTTTTTTTTATTGAAGTTAAAATTTTCCTTGGCAATTTTAAAAAAAGAAGATAAACTTTATTTATGAGTCAGTCTTCTTTAATCTTTAAACCAAAAACTTTAGTTTTAATTGTTATTCTTCTTTTGATTCTTTTTTTTATCTTAGGCGTTCGCTATGGTCAAAAAGTAGAAAAAGCCAATAAAGTAGTCGACTTTCTTCTTTCAATCACCCCTCCTCCAAAACCAACCAACACCCCAACCCCCACCCCGTTAATTTTTGAAGAGTATAAAAGTAAACGTTGGGGGCTTAGATTTAAATATCCCAAAAACTTTGAAATTAAAGAATCAACCAACTCCCCAGAAATTTTAATCGCCCCAAAAGAAGCCAGTCAGTAAGGAGTTAAAATTATCTAATTAACCTAATTAACCTAATTTCTAATTAGCTAAAAAATAATAAATATTACAGTTAAACCATCTTCCTACGATCGTGAAAAGTTGGTACAAGTAAAATTGGCCTAATCATCATCTAATCAATCTAATTTTCGATTGACAAGAAAAAAACTGTCATTCTTTACCTTGTGAATCAGAGGGCAGGTTTAATCAATTAAAAAGAGGTAATCAATCACGTTTTCACAATGAATTTAAAATCCAAGGTATTAAAAAACTTACTTTACCATCTTAATACGATCGTAATAAGATGGTAAAAGAATCTATATTATTTTTTAATCTTATTAAAGACGTCAATCTGTGCGTCTCTTTAAAATATTTCTTAAAAAATCTCTCCTAATCTCCATTAATCTCTACTTATCTCTATTTATCTCTATAAATCTCTATCTATCTCCATTTATCTCTCTTTCATATTCGCATCATTCGTATTATATTTTTAACTTTTATACAATGTTTACACTAATAATAAATAACTTTTTTTGCTATAATTCTTCTATGAAGCTTTCTCTTTGTATCCCTGCCTATAACGAAGAAAAAAATATTCATATTCCTTTATCATCAGCGATTGATTTGGTCGATGAAGTGGTTGTTATCGATGCCTCCTCAACCGATAAAACGGCTGAAATTGCCAAATCTTTTGGAAAAAAGGTCAAAGTTTTTCAAACCAATAATCCCAGAAACTTTTTGGAAAACAAAGTCCGCGCCATTGAAAAAGCAAAAGGAGAGTGGATTTTACAACTTGATGCCGATGAGGCATTAAGTGAGGAGTTAAAAAAAGAGATTGTTGATGTTATAAAAATTCAAAATTCAAATCTCAAATCTCAAAATGAAGTTGTTGGTTATTATATGCCGCGGAAAAACTTTTTTTTAACCCGATTTTTAATGAAAGGTGGGGTTTATCCCGACTATGTGTTGCGGCTTTATAAAAAAGATAAAGCCTCTTTTGATTTAAAAGATCTTCATGAAAATGTTAAAGTTAATGGTAAGGTTGCTTATTTAAAAAATCCTATTCTTCATTATGCCGATCCTAGTTTTTCCCGTTATCTTCTGCGCTTTGATCGCTACACTACCTTTGATGCTGAGGAGCTTTTGAAAAAATATCCCAAAGAAAAATTAACCAAAGTAAAAGAGGTTTTTCTTTTTATCGATTACTTTTTGATAAAACCTTTATTTTGGTTTTTAAAAACTTATATTCGCCATAAAGGATTTTTAGATGGATTTGCCGGTTTTGTTTTTTGTCTTTTTTCTTCAATTCGTTTTTGGGTGATTTTTATAAAGTATAAAACGATAATTGCCAATCAAAAATAAATGTTTAAATAGAAAATAACCCAAAGTATTTAAAGCTAAAATTTAGAAAGAGTTTTTTGCTTGTAAAAAATTATTTTTTTGATAACATAAAAATATAGGAGTAAAAAGTCAAATTAACCATTAAAAATTTTTAAAAACCTATGAACAATCAAAAAAAATCACGCTTTGGCTTGGGGTTATTAATTGGTTCAATTATTGGGGGGTTAACCGCTTTGTTTTTTGCCCCAAAGTCAGGCAAAGAGTTAAGAGAGGAGGTTAAGAAAAAAATTAAAGAGTTGGAAAGACTTTTGGCAGAGAAAGAGCTTGATAAAAAAACAAAAAAAATGATGGAAGAACTCTCAGAAGAAGCCAAAGTTTGGTATGAGAAGGCAAAAACCTGGTTGATTGAGGAACTTGCGTCTTTAAAAAAAGAAGTTGAGAATATTAACTGGCAGGACTATCAAAAAGCCGTTGCCAAAATCATTAGCCGTCTTAAAAAAGAGGCAAAAAAGGAAGGAAAGGAGATTGAGGTGATAAGGAAAAGACTTTTAAAAAATTGGCAGAGGATGAAGAAAGAGGGAAAAAGGGTGAATAAGTAAAAGAACCATAAAAAGATTGACAAAATACACACTTTATTGCATAATAAAATTATATGCAAAATATACACTTTCAAGATATTGATGTTTTAGTAAATAAAATTTTGCCTTTAACTCAACTTAGACGTAATCCTTCAAAGGTTTTGGCAAAATTAGAGGAGGTGGGTGGTTTTATCATTACTAAAGACGGAAAACCAGTGGGAAAACTTTTGCCTTTGAAAAAAGAAGAAAAAGAAGTTTCTAAAGAGGAAATGTTAGCTAAAATTACCGCCTTAAGCGGTGGTTTTAAAATTGGCATAAAAGCCAAACCTTCGCAGATTAAAAAAATAATCAATCAAAATTATGAAAAAATGCTACCTTGATAGTAATGTTTTAGTTTATTTTAAAGACGAAAAGTCCTTGTATCATAAAAAAGTAATTGAGAAATTTATTTTTTTAATAAAGAATGATTTTTATTTTTATGTTTCTTCTTTAGTTTTAGATGAGTTTTTATATGTTTTTCGCTATTTTTTGGAAAAAAACGAAAAAAAAGATATTTTTTCAAAATTAAAAAAAGCACTGACTGAAATTTTAGCTATTCCTAATTTATCTATCGTCTCTTTGTCAAAAGAAAAAGAAAAGCAAATAGAGGTTATTTCCTATATGGAAAGATATGATTTATCCCCCCGCGATGCATATCATTTAATGATAATGAAAGAAAATGCAATTGATTACTTTTTTACCTTTGATAAAGATTTTGAGTTAGTGTTTAAAGGAAAGTTTTTAAAGAAAATATGATTGAAAAATAGAGACGTGATTAATCACGTCTCTACATAATTATTAATTATTCGTTTTTCTTCCGTATTTTTCCTTCGAAATCTTTATTATTTTCTCCCTATTTTCATTTTTCAGTGACGGAAGAGGTAAAGTTTTGGCAGGAAAAGGGGCGCAGGTCATCCCGTCAATTGATAATTTTAAGACAATCTCGTGTTTTCCTAAAGAGACTAAGTCGTTTTCTGTATAAATGTTACCAAATTCTTTGGTTAAAATGGCAGCATCCCGGGCGCCAACGACAAAAGAAATTAAAGTTCCAACATTGCCAAAAATCGCTTTGGCGACTTGTTCATCAAGTTGGTCAATATATTGATTGGCTAAAGTCAAAGAAAGCCGGTATTTTCGCGCCTCTGATAAAATCTTTATAAAAGAGGTAGTGGCAAAGTTTTGAAACTCATCAACATATAAAAAAAAGTCGCGCCGTTCTTCCTCTTTTTGAAAACTTCGATTCATGGCAGCTAGTTGTATCTGAGTGATAATCATCGCCCCAAGCAAAGCCGCATTATCCTCACCTAGTTTTCCTTGAGAGAGATTTAAAATCAAAATCTTTCCTTCATCCATAATCTTTTGCAAATTAACCGTTGATTTAGCTTTACCGATAATATTTCTTATCATTTTTGAAGTGACAAACTGGCCGACTTTGTTTTGGATAGGGGAGATGGCCTCAGCTTTTAGGCGGTCGGGCATTTTGGCAAACTCTTTTTCCCAAAACGAGCGAAGAATAGGATCGTTTAATTGACTAACAATTTTCTTTCGATAATCTTGATGGGCCAAAAGGGCTAAAACATCAACCAAAGTGGCATTTTCTATCTCCAAAAGGGTCAAAATAACGTTTCGCAAAATATATTCTAAACGCGGTCCCCAAGAATCTTTATAAAGTTTATAAAAAATTGAAACAATTCCCGATGCTACCAAATCTTTTTGTTGTTTATTTTTTACTTCCAAAACATTTAAAGAAAAAGGCCGCTCCAAATCAAAAGGTTCAAGATAAACCACATCATTGATGCGGCGGTTGGGGATGTAGTCTAAGATGGTTTCTGACAAATCACCATGAGGATCAATGATTCCTAGGCCCCGATTTTTTCGAATATCATCAATGGCCATATTGGCAATCAAAGTTGATTTTCCAGCGCCAGTTTTTCCAATGATGTAAACATGTTTTCTTCGGTCCTCTGTTTTTATGCCAAAGATAGTTTCTTGATTTTTAAACTCAGTTTTAGCAAAAAAGTTGATGTTTTGTTTTTCTTCAAGGGTTAAATTTTTACTGGCAAATGGTAAGTTTTCCGGCGGTTCACCTTTTAAAGTTTTTCCCCAAGCGATATTTTTTATCCCAGACAAAAGATAGCCTGGTGGATGCCAGAGGGTGGCCAACTCTTGAGCATTTAAAATCTGATCTTGTTTTTCAAAGTAGCGGATTTTTCTTTTTTTGATTTTTTCTAGCAAAAAATTTTTGAAAAAAATTGACTTTTTAAAAGAAAACTGATTACCTTCACCCAAAGAAAAAGAACCAAAAGTACCGGCCAGATTTAGCAAAAACGGATATGGATTTAGGGCTTTATCAGAAGATGAAACTAAAAG
>JAPYWZ010000026.1 GCA_028276105.1 Microgenomates group bacterium
GCAACGGCGGCTGGGATGGGGGTGGCAGCAGCTTTGGAAGTAGAAAAATGGTTGGAGGAAAATAAATAATAATTATAATCATTATAAATTTTATAAAAATTTTACTTTATGGAAAATCAAGGAAAAAAAATGCTTGAATCCGCTCAAGCATTGATAAAAAAAACAGCGGAAAAATTAGGCCTAAAAGAAGAAATGATCAGACGGTTGATTGAGCCAGAGATGGTTTACGAGTTTAGTTTTCCGGTAAAAATGGATAATGGACAAGTTAGAATCTTAAAAGGTTGGCGGATTCAGCATAATAGTGCCTTAGGACCTTATAAAGGTGGAATTCGTTTTCATCCAGAGACAGTTCGCGAAGAGGTTCAGGCTTTGGCGACTTTGATGACAATAAAATGTGCTGTTGCTGGCTTGCCTTATGGAGGAGGAAAAGGAGGAGTGGCAATTGATCCAAAAAAGCTTTCTTCAGCGGAGCTTGAGAGACTTTCACGCGAATATGTGAAAAAAATTGCTCATTTTATCGGTGAGGATGTCGATGTGCCAGCGCCAGATGTCAATACCAACCCCCAAATTATGGCTTGGATGATTGATGAGTATCAAAAAATCAAAGGCTATCAATCCAAAGCAACATTTACGGGAAAACCGGTCTCAATGGGTGGAAGTTTGGGTCGAACTGAGGCAACGGGAAGGGGAGGAGTGATTGTTTTGAAAGCACTACTTTCAGAATTGGTAAAAGATGGCTCAACAAAAATTTTATCTCGACTTAACTCGTCGCTGACGCTCCTCAAACAGAAAGTCTCGAAAAATTTTGTCTCGCCATCTTTCAATAATCAAAAATTAAAATCAAATAATGAGATAACCATCGCCGTTCAAGGCTTTGGTAATGTGGGTTATTATTTTGCCAAAATTGCCTCAGAGGCAGGATTTAAGGTGGTAGCCGTTTCTGATTCAAAGGGGGCTATTATTAAGCCCAAAGGCGATAAGTTGGAAGCCTTAGATATTCCTTTGGTGATGGAGTGTAAAAAGGAAAAAGGGACTTTGGCGGGTTGTTATTGTGCGGGTGGGGTTTGTGACACAAAAGGTGGCAAAACCATTACCAACGAAGAGCTTTTAGAACTTCCGGTTGATATTTTGGTGCCGGCGGCTTTGGAAAATGTCATTAATGACAAAAATATGAAAAATATCAAAGCTAAAATTATCATTGAAATGGCCAATGGCCCAGTGACTGAGGAAGCTTATGAATATCTAAGCAAAAAGGGAGTTATAATTGTCCCCGATGTTTTGGCCAATTCAGGTGGTGTGACTGTCTCTTATCTTGAATGGGTGCAAAACAAAGCCGGCTATTATTGGAGTGAGGAGGAAGTCAATAGTAAGCTTGAGGTAATGATGAAAAAAGCGTTTGAAGCCATTTGGGAAAAGGCAAGTAAGAAAAAAATTCCTTTAAAACAAGCGGCGTTTGAGGTGGCACTTGAGAAGATAGTTTCGGCTATGGTATAATAAATTAATGAGTTTATTTTCTGAAATTAGAGAATTTTTTGTTTTTTTAAAGCATTATTTAATCGAAAAAGCCATTTTTTTTGGAAAGAATTTTGAAAAGGCAAAAGATTTAATCGTCACTTTGCTTATTGTTAAAAGGGGAAAGTATAGCAGTTCCTTTTTAAATACCTCATTTATTTTTTTAATCTTTACCGCCGTTGTTGCCGGTCCAATTATTGCTGAGAATAATCCTTTTGCTTTTGAAGAGAAAGTCTCAACCCCAGCTTCAGTTTTAAATTATAATCCTTACGAAAGTTCGGTTTTAACGGCCACCTCTGCCAAACCAGAAATTGTTGATTATGAAGTAAAAAAGGGAGAGACTTTGGTCTCAATTGCTTCAAAATTTGGGATTTCGGTTGATAGCATTAAATGGTCAAACAATCTAAAAAGTGATTTAATCAAACCCGGGCAGAGATTAAAGATTCCACCAGAAGAAGGAGTTGTCCATAAGGTTTCTCCTGGAGAAAGTATCTATTCGATTGCCAAAAAATATGGAGTGCCGGCTCAAAACATTGTTAACTTTCCAATGAATGACTTTTTAGACTTGGACAACTTTACTTTGGCCGTTGGTCAGTATCTTTTTGTGCCAGGAGGAAAAGTAGTGGAAAAACCAGTGCCGGAAACGTCGCGTTTTGTGGCGCAGATTCAGGCGGGTGTTAGAGGAACATCGAGTTTTATTTGGCCAACTTCAGGAGTGATTACCCAGTATCCAGTTTGGTACCATATGGCTTTGGATATTGCTAATCCGGGGGCACCCGCCATTTTGGCGGCTGATTCGGGAACGGTCTCTTACGCTGGCTGTTTATCGTGGGGGTATGGCTGTCATGTGGTTATCGATCATGGCAATGGCTATCAGACTTTATACGCTCATTTATCCCGTTATGATGTTGAGGTGGGCCAGGTAGTTTCTCAAGGGCAGGTAATTGGGATTATGGGGTCAACTGGCCGCTCAACTGGCACCCATCTTCATTTTGAGATACGCCAAGGGGTGCAGCTTCTAAATCCGTTGAATTTTCTTAAGTAACTTAGGTGACTTAAGTCACTTAGGGTGAGGCTTCTTTTGGTAATTGAATTTGAGGAGTGGTGGTTGGAATCGGGCTTGGTAGGGTTAATTTCGGTTGAGTTTTTCCTTCTTCAGTTGCTTGTTTTTCTTCTTGTGGGAGTTTTTTCTTAAATTCTTCCAGTTCTTTTTTGGCTTTGTCGTAGTCAGCTTTGTCTTTTTTGGGATCCAAAAGCTTTATTACATTTTCCATAGCCGAGACCGCTTCTTGATATTTTTGTTTTTGAAAGTTAGCCCAGGCTAAGTTGTAGTAGGCATTGGGCCAGTCGGGTTTTAAAATAACTGCTTGTTCAAATATTTTTGACGCTTCTTCGAAGTTGCCTAAAGAATAATAGACTCCTCCTAAATTGAGTCGATAAACTGGGTTTTGAGGATCGGCCACAATCGCTCGCTGATAGGAAGAAATCGTCCAAACATCAGCTCCTTGAGCAATGTTGATGATTTTTTGATAAATTTGGGCTAAGTTTTCCCAGTTTTGGGCTTTTTGAGGATTTAAGGAAATTGCGGCTTTGCCTTCGGCAATGGCCGCTTGGATGGCTTGGCTGATGTTTTGCCGATCTTGTTCAGAAAGTTGAGAGGTTTTTTTATTTTTTTCTTGAGGTTGACTGGCTTTGGCGGCGATGTTGTTGGCCAAAAGAAGATTAAGTTGAGAAAAATTTAGGCGGAAACGTTCAATGTAGGGATTTAAAATGATTGCTTGACGCATATTCTCATAGGCTTGTTTGGCATCGTTTTTGACAATGCCGTCTAAAGCTTTTTTGAAATAAATTTCTGCTAAATAAGAGCGACCTAAAAGATAGCCAAAACCGGTAATAAAGATAAAAGAGATACCAAGAGTTATGATATAGAATGGTAATAAATCGGTAAGGTCAATCTCATTAGGTTGGGTAGAAACGTTATTAATCATGTCTCTACTTGAGAATTCTGCTATCACCACAAACAACAAAAACCAGGTGATTAATGAAGGAGGAAAAATAAATAGACAAATTAACAAATATATAAATGAGAGTGATAGAGATTGATGGAGATTTATGGAGATTGATGGAGATAAATGGAGATTAGGGGAGATTAATTGTTTTAAGACAGAGAAAATAAGAAGAGAAAAAGTCAAAAGTCCCAAAATTCCCGTCTCCGTAAAGAGATGTAAAACTGCCGAACGGGAGAAGTTGAATGAAAAAACTTGCCAAAGAGGTGATTGATTATAGGCAATATCTTTTACTCGGGTAAAGATTGAAGCAAAATTGTCCACACCAACGCCAAAAAATGCCGTTTTTGGATTTTTTAAAATCTCAACCGCCGCATACCAGGAGAGACGGAAAGGAGGAAGAAGATTAAAGATTGATGGAGATTGATTGAGATTGGTGGAGATTGGTTTAAGCAAAGAATATAAAGTCAAAGATAAAGCAATAAGAATCACGGATAGCCACAGATATAAAAAAACATCCGTGACAATCCGTTTCTTTTCAAAAATCCGTGTTAATCCGTAAATCAAAAAAAATCCCAAAAATATAGCCAAATCAATTTGACTGCCGATTGGGGTAAAGCTTGGGCTTTTAAGGAATTGAAGATATTGAGGTAAATTAATGTTTTTAAATGGTTGGAAGAAAAAGATAATCGTAAAAAGAGAAAGAAGAAAAGAAGAGATAAATAGAGATAAGTGGAGATTGGTGGAGATAAATGGAGATTGATTGAGATTGGGAGATTTTTGGTGGAAATCCGTTTTTTTATCCGTGTTTATCCGTGATATATAAAAATACAAAACTGTTAGAGAAAAAAAGGTTAAAAAGCCAAAGTTGGGGTTTAAAAGGGCTTGGACTTTGTTGGGAGAAGAAAGAATAATTGAGATGGCCAAAGCGACTAAAAAAAGAATTAAAAGATTATCAAACGCTCCTTTTTGCCAAGAAATTTTTTTAGTTACGACTATCTTGATCGTTGAGATTAAAAGTAAAAATAAAGCGGAAAAAGCCAAAAGATAAATTTTGCTGGTTAAAAAAAACTCTTGGGTTACTGTTAAAAAGAAAAAGGGAAAAATAAAGATAATCAATGATAAAAAGTATTGATTTAAAAGGTCAAAAAAGACGGTAATTTTTTTCATAAAAGGAAAAATTAATTTTTAATACAGGTTGTTTGACAATTGGGATCGATAAAAAATTGATTATTTGGGTATGATCGCAAACATTGATTATAGTCGCCGCAAATGTTACAGATATTTTGATTGTCAAGGATGTATAAAGAGGAGTAATTGCGACAGTAAAAATTGCTTTGGTTGGTTGGGTAGGGGGTATTGGTGGGAGGAATGGTTGGTTGATTTGATTGACATGCGTGAGGCGAGGTATTGGGACTGGAAAAACCATAGTTAAAATGACAGTCATCATCGGGTCCGCAGCCGTTTTGGCAATTAATTTGGGCAATAGCAGGATCAGTCGTGTTTGATAAAGAGAGATAAATGACATAACTTTTTGGACAGGCGCTATCATCAAAATAATAAAGATAGTTTTTTCTTGGATATTGAGGATCACAAGGCAAAGAAGAAAGATAAGGAGTAAATTTTGGTGAGTTTGGATGATTACCACAGATATGGCAGGTGTTGTTTGAGGTGGGAGAATCATAGCAGATTTCCTCGGGTTTTGGATAGCAGTTTTTATCGTTGTACCAATCTTCTAAAACTTTTTGAAGTTGGGTGATCTCAGTTTTTCTTTTTGAGTCTTGGGCTTTTTCGATTTGTTTTTTTGGGTTAAAAGTAATAAGAGCAATAAAAGCTAAAAGGACAATCAAGCTTACAACAATAAGAAGTTCTAATAAGGTAAAGGACTTAAGTATCTTAGGTGACTTAGGCGACTTAGGTTTCCTAAGTTGCTTAAGTGACTTAAGTCTCTTAAGAAAGAGATTTTCAGTATAGCCACCCTCCTCAATAAACTTTGCCTCCATACTTTTGATTTGCCGATGAAGAAGAAAAGAAAGTTGATGACAAAGAGTAAGGATAAGATTGGTGGCATCTTGGGAAGAAGTCGGCAAAGTCGGCTTTTTTCTTAATTCACCTAAGGGACTTAGGTTACTTAAGTGACTTAGGTTTTTGCCTAGGCGCCTGAAAGCAATAACCTTTGGATGATTTTGGGGGTAGATTTCTAAGTTTTTTCGTCGCAAAAAATCCTCAAAGTCAGCAATTAACTCTTCAACTGAGCCGTAAGCGACTCCTAAAAGTTTAATTTGACTTTTTAAAGAAGCGACTTCTGAGACAGCCTCAATGATATTTTGTTTTACAGAGCGGGCGGCTTTTAAAATTTGATCTTTTAAACTTAAGTAGCTTAAGTCGCCTAGGTTACTTAGGTAACTTAGGATAAATTTATCAACTAGATCAAAGATAATTTCAGAAAGCCGGTAGGTGATAAGATATTTATACTTAGGAAAAGACATAAGTAACTTAAGAAACTTAGGTAACTTAAGTATACTAATTGATAATCAACCAGTCAAAGGCAACATCTTGGTCTAAAAGTTGATTGCGAATGACTCTAAAATACCCATCTTTTTTGTCAAAAATAGATAGGGAGATTGGCTGGGTTGTTTTTGGGGTTAAAAAGATTGAGGAGGTTGGTTTGGCAAAAGAGGAGTAAATAACCACCTCTTCGGCGGTTTTTGGGATGATACCAGTACCTGCCGCTGAGGCTGAAGCTTCAATCGCTGGGGCAAAAATACCGTTTTTGGCAAAGTTGTCTCTGGCAGCAATAACGGCAAAGTCAGTTGCTTTTTTAAGTTTTAAGTCACCTAAGATACTTAAGTCACCTAAGATACTTAGGTTTTCTTCAAGCGGAGTAATTTTTGAGGTTTTTATCCCGCCTTGGGCGATAATTTCACCTTTGGTGGTGATGGTGCCGTCTTTGGCAATAGTGACTGCACCATCAAAAAGGGTGATTTTGTCTAAGGCAGAAAGTTTAAGTTCTGAGGCTAAAGTAGTGATGGAATTGTTTTCGACAAATGTTTGGCCAACTAGTAAAGAGCCGGAGACTGAGACATTGTAAAGATTGGATTGGCCGGTGACGGTTAGGTCGCTTAGGTTGGTTAGGTGACTTAGGTTACTTAGGTTGCTTAGGTCAGGTAAAGGCTGGTTTTTGATTTCTGCCAAAAGTCTTTGGATTTCATTGATGTTTTCCGCCTCAACCTCTTTGGCAATAATTTTTCCCGAGACTGAGGCTTCGGTGGCGTTTAAGGTGTTGGTTGAAAGAGCGCCAGAGATAGTGGCGTCTTTATTTACCTTTAAGTCACCTAAGTCACCTAAGTCACTTACGATAGAAGAGGAAGAGATCTGTCCTGAGAAAGAGGCGTTGCCAGAAGCATCAATTGTTACAGCGGTTTTTCCTTCCAAACCTTTGATAATAATTTTTGCTAGCGGTCCTTTTCTGTCGCTTGATACCGTGTTTCTCACTTCCGTGGGCGTGCTCGCTTCACTATCGTTTCGCTGCGCACCTCCCAAGTCGTTCGAAACAGGTATCTTCGCTTCGGAATCAAGGTTAATAACTAAATCCTTTTCTTGGGGTTTTATCTCGTTGGTTGAGATTGTATTTAAAGAAGCTTCACCGGTTGCGACAAGATTAGTGGTTTCCACAATCGGCGAGATGATTTTTTCCTCAACTTTCAAATGTTTAAATTCTGCAAAAGTTGAGGTAATTTTTTCTGCAACTAAATCAACAATGTTAATCATCCCAGCCTGGAGATTAGCAATAACTGCTTTTGAAAATATCCCAACATTATCCAAAACCTCACCGGTATTTTTTACCAGTTGATATCCAAAATTGTTAAGATCCTCTATTTTAGTTAAGATAAAGTTTTTTACATCCTCAATCTGTGGCATTTCATAAGAGTTGCCAACAATAATTAATATTTGATTCTTGCCTAAATAAGGATTCCAGTTTTCTGTGGCTTTACGAATGATTTTTTGACCAATCTTTGCTTTTTTAGCAAGTCCTGGTTTATCAGAAGAAGTTAGGCCATCTCCGGCTTTTATAGGAGGAGAGTCAGGATCAATTTTTACCGGTATTCTTCCCGCTAAAGCCAAAAGTCTTCTGTCTTCTCTTTCAATGCCAAGCGACTGTCCGGCTTTGGTGGAAATAGCACCAATAATTTGGGGGTCGTTTTCTTTATTAGTTTTTCGCAAAATCGGCACACCTTTTTCATCAAGTTGCCCAGTTAAAGCAACCACATCACCGGCTTC
>JAPYWZ010000019.1 GCA_028276105.1 Microgenomates group bacterium
GCGTTGATGGGGAAAAAGAAGAAATAATTTCTTCTAGTATTTTTTTTGGCGATTTTGCTTTAACAAAATGACTGGCAATTAAGACTCCTTTGGCGCCACAAATTAAAGCATTTCTCACATCTTCCCCACTTTTTATTCCTGCTCCAACAATTAAAGGATGATTTAATTTTTGCGCTAAGTTTTTAATGATTGAAGATTGGGTTTCTAAAATTGATGTTTCTGAAGCAATTAATCTTTCATCTTCATACGCTAAAAAATCAATTGATAATTTATCAAACTCCAAAACCATTTCTTTTGTATGACCAACTAGTAAAGTTTTTAAATTATTTTCCTTGGCTTTTTTTAGGACAAAAATAATCGCCTCTTTTTCTAATTTATGTTCGCTGTGATTAATCAAAACCCCAGAAGCACCAGCTTCTTTTAAAGAAAAAGCCGAAATATACCCAGTCGCCTTTCCCTCATCAATTGGATCAACATGCTGGGCCCAAACCTCAATCCCCAACTCTTTTTTAATCCGGTAAATATCGGTCGCTTGAACGATAGGAATGATTTTTACCTTCGTTTTTATCTTTTTAAGGCAAGACAAAAGTTTGACTGCTTTTTCTCCCGTTGCTTCTTTGTAGGTTTTAAGATTCAAAAAGATCATGATTTTATTTTATAATACTTTTTGTCTTATGTCTGCCTTATTTTTCAAAAAAATTAAAACCGATCCCTTTTATTTTGAAAAAAAGGAAGAAGAAAAAGAAACTTTGTTTTTTGGCTTTGTTTTTTTAATTTTTGTTAGCCTTCTTGCCTTTTTTCTTCGCCTTTTTCAGTTAACTATTATAAAAGGCAGTTATTATCAAAAACTTGCCGAAAAAAACCGAATAAAAGAAATAACAATTGAACCCCAAAGAG
Organism: Microgenomates group bacterium; assembly: GCA_028276105.1. GTDB lineage: Bacteria > Patescibacteriota > Microgenomatia > UBA1406 > GWC2-37-13 > RSWP21. The sequence continues at coordinate 898 of JAPYWZ010000019.1, forward strand.
GAAAGATTCTTGATCGAAAAGGTCTTATCTTAGTTAAAAATTTAGCCGCAAATATCAAAGAAAAAGAAAACCGTCTTGTCTCCAAACGCCTTTATCATGAAGGAGAAACATTGGCCCATTTAGTTGGTTATCGAAGCTTGGCGGATAGTAATGATTTAAAAACCGATACCTGTTTAAACAAAATAAAAATTGGCGACAAGGTTGGGAAAAAGGGAGTTGAAGCTCTATTTGACTGCCAACTTCGCGGGAAAAAAGGAAAAAAATTAATTGAGGTTGATGCTTCAGGAAAATTTTTAAAAACGGTCGCCATCATCCCCCCAGAAAACGGTAAGGATTTAAAACTGGCTTTAGATTTTTATCTTCAAAAAAAAGCTTATGAGTTGATCAAAGAAAAAAAGGGGGCGGTAGTTAGTCTTTTGCCAAAAACGGGCGAGGTGATTGTCTTTGTTTCTTCTCCTTCTTTTGATCCCCAAGTCTTTGAAAATGAAGAAAAAAAGGTGATTGAAAGATTTTTTGCCGACGAAAAAAAACCACTTTTTAACCGCGCCTCAGAGGGCGAATATCCACCTGGGTCCGTTTTTAAACTGGTTGTTGCCGCCGCTGCCTTAGAAGAAAAAATCATTAATGAAAAAACCCAAATTGAGGATAAAGGGATTTTACAACTTGGACCGTTAACTTTTGGTAATTGGTACTATCTTCAATATGGTAAAACCGAAGGGATGGTTGATGTAGTAAAAGCAATTGCCCGCTCCAATGATATCTTTTTTTATCAAGTGGGAGGAAAACTTGGTGAAACAAAAATAAAAAAATGGGCAGAGGTCTTTGGCTTGGGGAAAAAAACCGGGATTGGGATTGAGGAAAAAGAAGGACTTGTTCCGTCTTCTTTTTGGAAGGAAGATAAATTAAAAGAAAAATGGTATCTGGGTGATACTTATAATCTTTCTATTGGCCAAGGTTATCTTTTAACCACCCCGCTTCAAATTGCCGTTTTAACTTCGGTCTTTGCCAACAACGGTTATCTTTGTCAACCACAGTTGTTAAAATTATCTAAGGCAGAGACACATAAGGGAAAATCTTTCCTAAATTGCCAAAAACTGCCTCTTTCGCAAAAAACTCTTGATTTAGTAAAAGAAGGAATGAAAAAAGCCTGCTCCCCCGGTGGTACTGGCTGGCCGCTTTTTAATTTTAAAATTAATCTACCCAATAAAAAAACCCAAGAAATTCAAACCGCTTGTAAAACCGGAACAGCCGAATCCCAGTCGAAAAAAAGCTTACCCCACGCCTGGATTACTGTTTTTGCTCCTTTTGAAAACCCAGAAATTGTCCTAACCGTTTTTTTAGAAAATGCCGGCCAAGGATCAGATGTGGCTGGCCCAATTGCCAAGGAGATTTTAAAAAGTTATTTTGAGAGGAGAGAGTGAGTAAAATCTCTTGAAAAAAATATAAACATTTGATACATTATTACTGGATTACTGTTTTACAGTAAAACTGTTAAATTTAAAATAGAAAAATGACCCAACTTACTACCATTGTTCAATTTCAAAGTCGGGGTGTTCTTAATATTCCCAAACCAATAAGAGAAATTTTTAAAATCGATAAGGGAACTTTAGCCAAAATTTCTGTTGAGGATGATGCAATTATTATTAAACCGGTAGAAGCGGTGTCTCCTTTTCAATTTAAACCACGAATCTTTTCAAAAAAAGAAATCGCCCGCTGGCTTAAAGAAGACACCCTTGATAAAAAAACCCTTACCAAACTTGAAGAAAAGTTAAAAAAATCCAAAGCTCTAAATCAGCCAATTATAAAAAAAATGGGCTAAAGATTAATTATGAGTAAAATATTCTTTGATGCCGATGTTCTTTTTTCTCTTGTTTATAGTCAAAATCCGTTAAGTGGGGCAAAAAGAGTTCTTATTCATGGATATTTAGAAAAATATTCTTTTATCACCAGCTTTCCAGTAATAGAAGAGGTAAGAAAAAACCTTTCTGTCTATAACAATCCCACCTATCTTAAAAAATTAAAAGACTTGCTTGAAGATTTTAACTTTTTAATAATTAAAATCTTAAATGAAAAACTCATTGGTTTATATAAAAATGTCGTTCACCAAAAAGATCTTCATGTTTTAATTGCCGCAATCCAAGCAGAGGCTGACTACTTACTCACCTATAACAAAAAACATTTTCTTACTCCTAAGTTTATTAAGCTCAATCTTAAACTTCAAGTAATGAATCCCAAAGAATTTATTACAAAAGTGATTTTATCAAAATAAAAAGTAAATTTTAAAAATTATATTATGACACAACTAAATAAAACTTTACCAAAGGAAAAAATGGTGGTGACGGGCAAAAAAAATGAAAAATCAAAAAGGCAAAGTCAAAGAAACACTTTTTTTTCCATTATCACCTTCCAAATATCTTTCCCAATCAACCGTAATCTCAGCTTTGCCGTTGGGTGTTAAGTAATAGATCTTTTTATTTTTTACCCCATAATCAAAAATTTCTTTGGTTAAAATCACATCATCAAGACAATAACTTCTTAATTTATCAAATTCTTTATTTTTATAATACTCAATTGCCAAAAGTCCATGACCGGTTTTTCTTTTGTTTAAAGTGGCAATCAAAAGATCATTAAGCCCCAATCGCCGCCCCACCTTTTCTCGAACATCCTCTAAGATATCAAAAACGGCAAAATTCTCAACATTACCTGGATAATAGGCCTGAAAAACTTGAAGATCAAAACTTTTTATATTGTAGCCGATGACATAAGAAGCATTTTCAAAATAGGAAAAAGCCTTGTTTATTTCTTCTTCCAAAAAAGTGATTCCTTGGTTAGTAGCATAATCGTAAATGGCTAAAACTGAAATCTTTAATTTTTTGGGGTCAGTAAACTGACGAAACGTATACTTGGTCTCTAAATCAATAATGATTGGTTTTTGTTTCATAAATTAATTGAGTTTTTTTTGATGGTTGGTTGATCGAAGAACTTCAATTTCAAAAATCCCCAGCCTCACATCATTTAAATTCTCACTTTTTAAGATTGGTTTTGGTAAAGAAACAAGCAGTTTATTTTTAAGATGATCAAAATACTCAAGAAGAATGGAAAGTTCGTTGTCAGAAAGTTTTTCATAATAAGCTTGGAAAAAATCATCAAACTTACCCAAACTCCAAAGAACTTCAACGATTTTTTTGTTAGAAAGATCCAAAATAGAAATATCACCCAAAACAGGCTTTATCTTAAGCCCCATCATCATAATCTCCTCAACCATCTTTTCAACCGGTGGCTTTTTTTTAATAAGCTTTTGAAAATCTTTTAAAAGCAAAAAGACATCGACTTTTTTTTCTTCTTTTTTTGTGGTTCTCATAATGATAAATATTTTATACTCTATTTTCTTTAAAATTTCAAGAAAATTAATTTTAAAAAATTGAGAAATGGCTTATAATTTTTTTATGAGTTTTTTTAAAAAACTTTTTTTTGCCATTGTTTTTTTCATTCTTCTTTCTTCCTCAATAAGAAACATTTTAAATTATCAAAATGCGTTAAAATTTTATAAGCATTATAAAAATAGTTTTGAAAAAGAAAAAGAAAAAAACCAAAGGTTAAAAACAGAAATCCTTAAAAAAACCAGTCTTTCAGAAATCGAAAAAACAATCCGCAACCACCTTAATCTTCTTCAACCTGATGAAGTTGCCCTCATCATCGCTCAACCCACTCCTTCCCCTTCTCCCTCCCCCACCCCTTCTTTATCCAACTTCCAAAAATGGCTCAATCTTTATCAAGGAAAAACAAATTAGAAAATCATTTAAAAATCTCCCTCTCAAAACTTTTGGCTAAAGTAAAATAAAAATCTTCCATTTTTTTTTGAGAAAAAGGAACAAGCATTTTTGGGAAGTCTTTTTTTTCTTTTAAAAATTCTTTTACTCGTAAAAATTGCGATGATAAAGTTACCCGATCAATATCCCAATCAAACTTCGCCTTGGCATCAATAATCAATTTTTTTAGCGGATAGTTTTCTTTATTAAGAATAAAAAAAAGATCAATATAATCTCTCATTCTCGGTCGCATAAAAAGAGTGTGAACTTTATTAACCGCAATATCATAAACACTATCAATTGATAAATTTTTAAACTTTTTTCCTTTTTCAATTCGAGGGAAAGGATAATAATTAAAATCAACCTTTAATTTTTCTCCATCTTTAAAAATTAAGTGATAACTAACTAAACCTAAAAACTGGGAGATATTATATTTTTCGATTTTAAGTTTTGGGGCAATTTTTTTAATAAATTTTTCTGTTTCCAAAAGATTAACTTCTGCTATTTCCGTAAAAAAATCAAGGTCTTCCGATAGACGATGTTGATAATAAAAAGCAGTCAAAGCCGTACCCCCGGTTAAATAATATCTTTTGGCAATAAATGTTTCAGCTTGTGCCAGTTCCAAAAAGTTAAGTTGGTAGGAAGAGAGTACCATTTGCCCCATAATAGATATTCTATCAGACGGGCTTTAAAAGGATCAAGTTGGGGTTTAATTTCCCTCCAATATTTTTTTACCTCTTTTTTATCCAGTTTTTCCCCATCCAATCCATAGTTTATAAGCTGGGCGATCCGCCAGATTTTGTATTTTTTAGGATATCTTTTTTTGAATTTTTCCTCATCTACCGACCAGTTGTACATAAAAATATTTTAGCAGAATTTAATCTAATTTTTTTAGAATTTCTTATAATTAATTAAATGAGTGAAAATATAGAAAATAATGAGCGAGTTCAAATTCCATCAACCTATCAACTTTTTCGTGGGAATTTCTTTGCCCTATTTTGGGATAAACCTCTTAAAGAACTAAGTAATGTTCCCGGCATTCAACTATCTAATCTTTCAGAAAAAGATCGAGAAAAAATAACATTGGGGGCTTATTTATCAGATAAACAATTAAGCTTTTCTGAATTTCGCAATCTTATTAAAGAAGGTCAATTTAGTCAAATTAAACCACTTTTAAAAAGATTTAAAGAAATTTGTCCCAATCCAAAAGAAGCTTTTTTACAAAGTCCTTCACTTTTAAACTGGGTGCCTTGGGAGATAGTAATTGCTTATGGAGAACAAGCAAAAACCCATCAACTTCTTGAAAGATTGGAACAAGTTGCTTCTGGAGAGCCCTATATTGAAGAAGCAAAAGAAGTTTTTCCCGAAGGCGCTCCAAAAAAACGAACTGAAATATATATCCAAAGACAAAATGCCAATGCTAAAGCTCAATCTATAAACGAAGCCATTGCCAACTCTATCGATGCCATCAGTGGCCGGGAAAAAATCGGTCAGTTTGGCGTAGGAATAAAACAGATTTTTAGCTGGCTTGATATTGGTAAAGGTGAAGTAATTGTGACCACGGTCAATAACGGCCAAGTTTTAAGATTAAGAGCCAAAAAAGGATTTGATGAAAGAATATATCTAAAATTTGAGGTTCCCGAGCAACTTCCTGATTTTCAAAAAGGAACAAAGATTGAAATTGTTGACGTTGATTTTTCTGATTACGAAAAGAATTTAATCATTCAACGAATAAAAGAACGGTTTTTCTTTGTCCCAGAAACATCAATCTTTATAGACGAGGAAAAAATTAACGGTTATGAAAATATTACCATCGCTGGAAAAGAGGAAAAACCGCAACCCCAAGGTAATATCAGAGTAAGATTTGGAAATAATCAAATCACAATTATTGATGATGGTTCAGGAATGGACAAAGAGGGATTGGTAAAGATGTTTCTTCCTGGTTTTGGTAAAGAATATCAACCGCTTACTCCCCAACAAGCAAAAAAGCATGTTGAAGAAAAAGGTGAAGTTTTATTGATAAAAGAAGAGGGTGAAAGAAAAATAGTTTTTTCCCGAAACCGCGAAGGCGTTTTTACCCTTCCTCTACCAAAGGACGCGGTTGGGTTACCTAATTTTTCTTTTGTTTTAGAGTTTGGAAAAGCCCTCAACGTTTCAAAAGGAAGAGAGGGGTTAGTTTTTGATGAAAATATTGTTGCAAGTTTGCCAATATTGGTAAAAAAAGTTATTGAGGCTCAAAATCTTGACGTAGAGCAAAAAATTGGCTTTTTAAATGCTTTAGCTTATGGTTTGGAAAAAATTGAAGGAGGGCAAGATGAAAGACATCAGGATGAAATAAAAAGGATGGTTGATGAAGCATTAAAAAGAATGATGAAAGAGATAAAACCATTTATTTCAAAACTAATTTTTAAAAAAAGAAAAAAAATTTTACCGGCAGTTAGTCATTATCAAAAAATAAAAGGAATTGATTTTTTTCTTCATCCTTTGTTTTTAGATAGAACTGGTATTTCTTACTCTCAACTTTTTGAAACCTATGGTTTTTTACCATTAGAAAAAGATGGATATGTTACTTTAAAATCTGGTTGGCAGATTTTTTCTGCTCCTTTTTCTGATAATCAAAAATTAGATCGTCTATTAGAAACTATTACCTTAGCAAAACCAGAAGATTTAAAAGAATTAAAAAGTCAAGTGTTTAAATTAATGCCGGTAGTTATTGATAAAGAAAAACGGGTGGTGATAGTTGATCAAAAATTATATCAAAGATTTTTAGAAGAAAACGATGAAACACGAAAAGCTTTTTTAGCCGAAACATTACAAATTCTTGTTAATCCCTATGTTTATACTTCATACGAGGAAAAAGGTCAAGATCCACGGGTAATTTTTTTTCAAGAAAAACCAAAAAACCAAACTGCAATTTCTCCAACAAAAGAAAAAGTTGGCTTAGAACCAGAAGTAGAAGAAAGTTTAGAAAATTTTGATGGCTTTATGATTAAACGCTGGATTGCTGGTGATTATGTATTTGAGATTTCGCCATCTGGGGTTTTAAAAAGATACAAAGAAACAGAGAATGGTTTGGAATTTTGCGATGCCCAAGTTATTCCTGAAATAACTGGACTTATTCCCTCTGATTTAGCCACCAACGATAATGGTTGTTGGGTTGTATTTGAAGATATACAAACATATTCATCTTATCAATTGGTCTTTATAAATAAAAAGGGCCAATTAGAGACATTAATCCAAACAGACATTCAATGGTACCAAGATTGTACTGTTTCTTCAGATGGAATTGTTTGTTATGAAGAAAATAATAAAATTTATATTTTTGATCCAAAAAAAGGAGATAGTGAAGAAATATATACTTTACCAGAATCTGAAGGTCTTTATTTTACTCCAACTTTTCATAAAGGTTTAATCTATATTTTAGAAAACGTCGGCACTCAATTGAATGTTTTAATTATTAATCCGGCTGATGGATCAAAAATAAAAATTATTTCCCAAGATATGGATGTTATACTGCATGATCAATTTATTTTTAATGAAAATGGGTTTTTTTTAAGTTTATTTTTTTTACTCGAAAGAAATTCAACCATTTTCCAACTTGACTTAGAAAATAAAACATTGATAGAAACAACTGAACAAACATTTCGTGATTATAATTCTTTTCAAGTCTCAACGGATAAAAATGGAAGAATTGTTTTTTCAACACCTGATGAATTTTTAATCTTTGACCCAAAAACTAAAGCTCAATCTTCTTTTAGGTTGGTTTACTTTGACAAATCTAATGATAATCAAAAAAAAACCTTGGCGCCAGTTTTTTCTCAAATTAGGGCTTTGTTTGGGGGTGAAAATTTTTCTTTTGGTCAAGCTTCTTGGGCAGTGGCTGATGAAGGAGTCGTGTCAAGAATATATAAATTAATCCCCGAATTTATTGATGTAAAAAATTTATTTCCATCATTATCTTCAATAAAAATTCCGCTTGATGAGTTATCAGTAAAATTATTTAGTCAAGAATATTCAAAATATTTCACTGAAAAACCACATCAGCATAGTAGAATAGATTTATTATTAACTCTTCTTTCCTCCCCTGATTTTCAACAAAAATTTACTTCTTACTGGCAAGAGATAAGTCAAGGTTTATCTTTTGAGGAAAAAGAAAAACTTTTTCAACGTTTTTCTCAAAATGTTTTTTCTTTAATTGAGGTTAATGGAGAGATAAAACCATCTGATTTTGAATTT
>JAPYWZ010000020.1 GCA_028276105.1 Microgenomates group bacterium
ACTAAATTCTTATCTTCTTGATACTTAATACTTGCTTCTTGATACTGACTTTGATAAATCTCCCAGACTCTTTTTAAAAATCGATAACAGCCTTGCAACGCCTTAGTTGACCAAGCAATCTCTTGGTTAAAGGGTGCCATAAACATCTCATACAAACGAAGTGCATCGGCCCCATACTCAGAAACAACATCATCAGGATTAATCACATTGCCAAAAGACTTACTCATCTTTCGATTATCCTCAGCCAAAACCATACCCACATTGCGAAGTCGCAAAAACGGTTCTTTGAAACTCAAAAACCCCAAATCATACAAAGCCTTCACCCAAAAACGTGAGTATAAAAGATGCAAAACCGCATGCTCTGCTCCTCCCAAATACCAATCAACCGGAAGCCAATCACCATAACTCTTAATTAAAAAGTCAAAATTTTCGCGCTGAGTGGATGTTTGAGCTAGGGAGCGTCGAAGCGAAACCTCGTTTGACGAGGATGAGCGAGACGCGACCGACCCCGCCGATTTAGGCGGGGAAGCGAGTTCACTCAGAAGAAAATTTTGACTTTCAGTACCTTTATTCCATAACGGAAACGCCAAAAAATACCAACAACTGCCTGCCCAATTAGGCATGGTATCAGTCTCTCTTTTTGCCGGCCCGCCACAATTGGGACAAGTGGTTTTCACAAAACTTTCAATCTTTGAAAGTGGTGACTCCCCTGTCTCTGTTGGCTCATATGAGGAAACATAAGGAAGTTTTAAGGGTAAATCCCTCTCCTCCAACGGAAACCACCCGGCTAAATTTTTATTTTCAGTTTTTTCTTCTGGGGTTTCTTTTTGGTTTAATTCTCCTTTTTCTTTTATTTCATTACGATATAACTTACTTTGCCAGTAAGTGATCCCTTTTTTTGCACAACTTTCACAATAAACCATCGGGATTGGTTCGCCCCAATACCTTTGTCTTGAAAAAATCCAATCACGGAGTTTATAAGCAACCGCTTTTTTTCCCAATCCCAACTTTTCTAATTTTTCAGTGATTTTTTTAATCGCTTCTTTCGATTCCAATCCAGAAAATTCACCGGAATTAACCAAATACCCATAGTCAACAAAAGCACCTTCTTTCCATTCATTTTGAATTTTGAATTTTGAATTTTCTTTTGGTAAAACTACTACTTTTATTGGTAGATTAAATTTTTTAGCAAATTGATAATCACGCTCATCATGGGCTGGCACCACCATCACCGCTCCCTCACCATACCAACCCAAAACATAATCCGCCACCCAAATTGGGATTTTTTCATAAGTTAAAGGATGAATTGCTTTTAAAGTAGTATCAACCCCGGTTTTTTCTTTGGCTAAATCAGTGCGTACCAAATCCATCTTTTTTTTAGCTTGCTCAACATATTCCAAAATTTCTTTTAACTTTTCTTTTTCTATTTTAAATTTTTGATTTTTAATTTCTTCAATTAACCAATGTTCTGGAGCAACAACCAGGGCTGTTACTCCATATAAAGTATCCGGCCGGGTGGTAAACACTTTTATAAATTTGTTTTCATCAATTTTGAATTTTATTTCTGCTCCTTCAGACCTTCCAATCCAGTTTTTTTGCATTTGCAAAATCCCTTCCGGCCAATCAAGATCTTTTAAATCCTCCAAAAGTCTCTCCGCATAAGCCGTAATTTTAAAAACCCATTGAGGTAAAGTTCGCCTTTCAACCTCTTTTCCGCATCGCTCATGAGTGTTATTTGGTAAAACTTCTTCCTCTGCTAGACCTGTCTTACAATATAGACAGTAGTAAATTGGCATTTCTTTTTTATACAAAAGCCCCATCTTAAAAAACTGAATAAAAAGCCACTGCGTCCATTGGTAATAAGAAGAATCAGTGGTTGAAAATTCCTTATTCCAATCATAAGAAAATCCAAGCATCTTCATCTGGCGCTTAAAGTTTTCAATATTTTTTGGCACCAAATCCATCGGGTTTTTTTTGGCTTTAATAGCGGCGTTTTCTGCCGGCAGTCCAAAAGCATCCCATCCCATTGGATGAAGAACTTTAAATCCTTGCATTCTAAAAAAACGGGCTAAAACATCGGTCCCCGTATAAATTCGCACATGACCAACATGTAGACCCGCCCCTGATGGATAAGGAAACATCGCCAAAACATACTTTTTATCTTTTTTATCTTTTTCTTCCAAAGGCGGTGTTTGATAAATTTTTTCTTTTTCCCAAACTTTTTGCCATTTTTCTTCAAATTCTTTTGGTTGATATTTTTTCCCCATATGTTTTTTTATTTTAACAAAAATGATATAATTTTTCTATGGTAAGAACAAGAATTGCCCCCTCCCCAACTGGTAAGGATCTTCATATTGGCAATTTATATACCGCGTTAATCAATTGGGCTTTTGCTAAAAAAAATAAAGGAAAATTTATTGTTAGAATCGAAGATACCGATAGACAACGTTTGGTTTTGGGGGCTGAACAACAAATTTTAAAAACCTTAAAAGACTTTGGTCTTGAGCCTGATGAAGATCCAGAAAAAGGAGGACCATTTTCCCCCTATCGTCAATCAGAAAGACTAAATCTTTACCAAAAATACGCTCATCAACTGGTTGAAAAAGGTTTTGCTTATTACTGCACCTGTTCTAAAGAAAGACTAGAAAAATTAAGAAAAGAACAACAAGAAAAAAAACAAATCCCCCGCTACGACGGTCACTGCCGTAATTTAAATCTCTCTCGTGTTGATCTTGAAAAGAAAAAAATCCCTTATGTGGTAAGACTTAAAGTACCAAAAGATAAAAAAATTACTGTCTACGATTTAATTCGTGGTGAAATTGTTTTTAATAGTAATGATATAGATGATCAAATTCTTTTAAAATCAGATGGCTTCCCAACCTATCATTTGGCCGTTGTTATCGATGATCATCTTATGCAAATTTCTCACGTTATTCGTGCCGAAGAATGGCTTTCTTCAACCCCAAAACATGTTCTTTTATATCAAGCTTTTAACTGGCCTTTACCTGTTTTTTGTCATTTACCAATTTTGCGCAATCCTGATCGATCAAAACTTTCCAAAAGAAAAAACCCGGTTTGGGCCTCCTGGTATTTAAAAGAAGGATTTTTGCCTGAAGCTGTTTTAAATTATTTAGCGTTAATGGGGTGGTCGCACCCTAAGCAAAAGGAAATTTTTGATTTAAAAGAGTTTATCAACGTTTTTGATTTAAAAGACATTCAAGTGGTTGGCCCGGCTTTTGATCCCGTAAAACTTGAGTGGTTAAATGGTGAATGGATAAGAAAAACTGAAGATTCAAAACTAAAGGAAAAAATTTTGAAATACTATAAAAACTATCAAAATAAAAAGTTAGATCCAAAACTTGTTGAAAAAATAATCCCTTTAGTCAAAGAAAGAATGAAAAAACTTTCTGATTTTTGGTTTTACTGCCAATTTTTCTTTGAAGAACCAAAGGTGGACGCCAACCTTATCAAAAATGCCCCTTATTTAAAAGACATTTATCGATCTTTATCAACTATCAAAGACTGGACAACACAAAATATTGGTCAATCAATGCAGGAACTTGCAAAAAAACTGGGGATTAAAACCGGTGATTTTTTTATGACTCTTCGCATCGCAATCTGCGGCAAAAAAATATCTCCTCCTTTAAATGAAAGTATGGAGATTTTGGGAAAAGAAAAGTGTTTGGAAAGAGTAAAAAGAATAATGAAAGATTAATTTAATCTTTTAAAAGTTTTAATATTTAGTTTAATCTATTTTTTTTCTTCTATAAACTCAGAACAAGCCCTTCGACTCACTTCGTTCGCTTAAGGATTTTGCCTCGTCTCTTTATAAAAATTATTTTATTATTTAGGGTGTTTACACTGAGCGAGCCCCAGCCCTCCGAATCGAAGGGGGCGAGTCGAAGTGGACCGAAGGAGATTCGAACTCCCAACCTCTGCAATGCGAATGCAGCGCTCTACCAATTGAGCTATCGGCCCAAAAACTTTTTTTAGTGCTCTTGGCCAGAATCGAACTGGCATCTTCGGCTCCGGAGGCCGATGCTTTATCCATTAAGCTACAAGAGCAAAAATTTTAATATTATTATACCAATGATCAGCCGATAAATTCCAAAAATCACCAATGAATTTTTTTTCAAAAAACCAATCAACCACTTAACCGAGATTAAAGCAAAAATAAAAGAAACAAAAAATCCAATTAATAAAATCCACAATTGATTAAGATTAGTCAATAAAATATCTTTTGATTTATAAAGATCATAAAATGAAGCCATAAAAATCGTTGGAATCGAAAGAAAAAAAGAATATTTAGCCGACTGATCACGTTGGTAGCCTAAAATAAGCATTGATAAAATTACTACTCCCGCCCGCGACACACCAGGAATCACTGCCAAGGACTGGGCTAATCCAATAATTAAAGCATGAAAAATGTTAATTTCTTCAATTTTCTTTTTTAAGACAATCTTTTTTTTGTTCACTAAAATTTCAATAATAATAAAAAAAATCCCCACTAAAATTAAAGAAACACCAATAAAAATTAATGATTCAAAAAAGACATTTTTAATCACCTTATAAAGAAAAAAACCAACCAAAGCCGTTGGTAAAAAAGAAAAAAACAAATTTTTTAAAATCTTAAAATTACTTTTTAATTGATTAAAATACAAAAAAACAACCGAAAGTATCGCCCCACTTTGAATAAAAACCTCAAAAAGTTTTTGAAAATCAGTTTGAGGAATGTTTAACAACTTAGAAGTGATTATAAGATGTGCCGTTGAAGAAATTGGTAAAAACTCAGTTACCCCTTCAACCATTCCCAAAACAATCGTCTTTAATAAATCCATAAAATAAATTATAATACCACTTATTATTAATTATTAGCATAATTCGCGTCATTCGCATATTTATTCGCATTATTCGTATCATTTTTTATGAAAATTGCCTTAGTTCATGATCAACTTTCCGAATTTGGCGGTTCAGAAAGAGTTTTAGTGGCTCTAAAAAAAATTTTTCCCAAAGCTCATGTTTTTACCCTTGTTTACCAAAAAGAAAAACTTGGTCCTCATAAAGATATTTTTAAAAATTGGCATATAAAAACCTCCTGGTTTGATAAAATTCCAATTTTGCGTAATTTCTATTCTCCCTTTCGTTTTTTGACACCCTTTATCTGGGAAAGCTTTGATTTTTCGAAATACGACTTAGTTATCTCCTCCTCAGGCAGCTGGATGGCAAAAGGAATAAAAACCAAAAAACCAACGATTCATGTTTCTTACATCCATCACCCACCCCGTTACCTTTATGGCTATGAGACAGCCATTGAATGGAAAAAATATTTACCTGTTCGAATTTACGCCTATATCGTGAATCATTTTTTACGCATTTGGGATTTTTATTCATCAAAAAGACCAGATTATCTTATTGCTAATTCTAAAGAGACACAATTGCGAATCAAACGTTTTTATCAACGTGATTCAGTGGTTATTTATCCTCCAGTTAATATTCCACAAAAGTTACAAGTTACAAGTTACAAGTTACATAATTATTATCTTACTGTCTCCCGCCTTGCCAAAGCCAAACATATTGATGTTTTAATAGAAGCAGCAAACAAATTAAAATTAAATCTTAAAATCGTTGGTACCGGTCGCGATGAAAATTATCTAAAATCAATCGCCGGAAAAACGGTTGAGTTTTTAGGAAATGTTAATGATCAAGATCTTAGTATAATTTTAAAAAACGCCAAAGCCTTTTTATTCGCCTCCCGTGACGAAGAATTTGGCATTGCTCCCGTTGAAGCAATGGGTTATGGCGTACCAGTAATTGCCTATAATTCTGGTGGTATCCCCGAATATGTCAAAGATGGAGTTAATGGCTTTTTGTTTAATCAATTATCTGCCGAAAGTCTAATTGAAAAAATTAAAGAATTCGAAACTCTTGATAAAGAAAAAATTTTAAAAATGAAAAAAGAAGCAAGAAAGAAAGCCGAAGAATTTACTTTTGAAAGGTTTAAAAAAAATCTTCTTTTGTTTTTTAAAGAAAAAAATATTCCTTTTAGCGTTGGCAATTAGGACAAAAAAAACTACTTCTTCCGCCTTGTTTTATTCTTTTAATTGAAGTACCACAAATCGGACAGGGAAAATTTTCGCGCTGATAAACTAAAAAGAAGCGCTGATGTTGCCCTTTTGTTCCATCAATTTGAACAAAAGCCTCATCAGCGCCAGATGATCCACCATGTTTTATACCTTGTTCAATAATTTTTTTGATCGATTCAAATAAGGCTTTTATTTCATTCTCTTTTAAACTATCAGCTTTTCTTTTTGGATGGATTTTGGCCAAAAATAAAGCATCATTGGCATAGATATTTCCAATTCCGGTAATTTTTTCTTGATCCATAAGAAGAATTTTTATTGGTTTTTTACTTTTTTTAACGAGGTTAGAAAAAAACTCTAAAGTAAAATCTTTTGACAAAACATCAATTCCTTTGGGTTTTTCTGGTGCATCTTTAATCTTCATCCAACCAAATTTTCGAAGATCATTAAAAAATAAACCACTGCCATCACTAAATTTAATTACAACTCTTGTAGTACTTGCTGGCATTTTGTTGGTTTTGGTAAAAGGGATGATTTCTTTAAAAACAGCATTGGAAACATCATCGGCATATAAAAGCTCACCGGTTAATTTAAGATGAATGTTTAAAAAAACTGAAGTTTTGTTTTTAATATCAACTAATTTTAAACTTAAAACCTTCCCAAAACGATCTACTTCTTCAATTTCTTTTCCAATAATATCCTCTTTTTTTCCGATAAAATTTTTTGGCGATAAAATATCAACATCTTTTATTATTTTTCCCTTAACTTTTTTTTCTAATTGTCTTTTTAATATCTCAACCTCGGGTAACTCTGGCATATCATTAATTTTAATTCAATTTTTGATTTTGAGATTGGCATTTTAAATTTTGAATTTCATTTCACTCATATCTTATCGCCTCAACCGGCTCAAGATCCGCCGCTTTTTTTGCCGGAAATACACCAAAAACTATTCCAATAGCTGAAGACACTCCCAAGGCAAGAATAACTGAGGTAACATCTATATATGCTGGAAAAAATCTTTGGGTAATTAAAGTACCTAAAAAAGCCAAAAACAATCCCAAAAAACCTCCAAAAATAGAAAGGATGGTTGATTCAATAATAAACTGAACTAATATGTCTTTTTTCCTTGCCCCAATCGCTCGTCTTATTCCTATTTCTTTTGTTTTATCTGAGACGGTGACAAACATAATATTCATAATCCCAATTCCCCCAACTAAAAGTGAAATACTAGCTATCGCTACCAAAACCATATTTAAAACACCGAAGATAGAGTTCACTGCCGACAAAATATCTGCCGGTTCAATTAAACTAAAAGAATCTTCATCATATCTTTTTAAAAGTTCCTTTTTTATCGCCTCTTTTACTTGAGAGACAGAATAACTTTCATCAAATTTTATCGCAAAACGAGAATAGTTTTTTTCTGGATTAAAAATAAATCCGGTTGTATATGGTGAAAACATATACGAGTCATAATCAGGCCCACCAAATCCACCACCGCCCTTACTTTCAGTTATTCCAATAACAATAAAGTTGACACTGTTGACTGATACCTTTTGATCAAGAGCTGCCTCAACTGCGCCAAAAAGTTTTTCGGCTATTTTTGGTCCCAAAACAACAACTTTTGCCTTTTTATCAATATCAGTTTTATCAAAAAATCTCCCTTTTTGAATTTTAAAACCATTGATATCAAAAAAAGCCTCGGAAGCAAAAAGAATTGTTGAATCTTCAGATTTTTTTTCGCTTTTAGCCGTTGTTTGTTTAGAAAAAATTGGTGAAATCTCTCTTATTTCCTTTAATCTTTTTAAACGAATAAAATCGCGATTATCAAATTTTATACTTGTCAAAGCCGATGTGGCATTAAAACTTCTACCAGATAAAATTTTACCTGGCGCAATAAACAACGTATTTTTCCCCAAAGCAGCAAACTGATCACCTATATATTTTTTTAACCCCAATCCTAAAGCAGTCAACATCACAACCGCAAAAACACCAATCAAAATTCCCAAAGAAGTCAAAAAAGTCTGCGTTTTATTCCGTTTAAAATCTTCAACAGCCGCTTTAATAACAAAAAAAATATAGTTCATTTTTAAATTTAAAAAATTTTAAATTTTTAATTGTCATTTTTAAATTTTAATTTTTAATTTTTAATTTTTAACAATCTCTCCATCCTTTATCCTTATTATTCTTTTTCCATATGCAGCAATATCGGCTTCGTGAGTGACTACAACAACCGTTATTCCTTCTTTTTCATTTAAAGTTTTTAATAAATTCATTATCTCAATCCCCGTTTTACTATCTAAATTTCCAGTTGGTTCATCGGCCAAAATCAATTTGGGTTCCATAATCAAAGCCCTTAAAATTGCCACCCGTTGTTGTTGACCACCAGAAATTTTATTGGGATATGAATATTCTTTTCCTCCCAATCCGAATCTTTTTATCAACTTTAAAGCCTTATTTTTTGGATCATAGGTTAGCTTTTTTCTTGTATAAATCGTTGGCAGAAGTATATTTTCCAAAACCGTTAATTTCGGGATTAAGTTAAACTGTTGGAAAACAAAACCCACAAATTCATTTCGTAAACTCGAAAGTTGGTCGTCGTTAAAATTAACAATATTTCTTCCCTCAATTAAAATCTCCCCTTTTGTTGGTTTGTCCAAAAGACCCAAAAGATGCATTAAAGTTGACTTACCTGAACCGGAAGGTCCAATTACCGAAATAAACTCTCCTTTTTTTATCTCAAGGTTAATAT
>JAPYWZ010000021.1 GCA_028276105.1 Microgenomates group bacterium
AAAAGATGTTTTTTCTGATGAGGAGTTGGGGCAAATAATAGGTGATTTTTTTGGGGTAAAATTTGTTAGTCTTAAAAAGAAGAATATAGATTTTGAGACCTTGCGCATTATCCCAGAAGAGGTAGCCAGGCGTTTTAAAGTGATTGCTTTTTTTCAAGATGAGAAAAATGTTTATGTGGCAACCTCCAACTTAAACCAAAAAGATCTTTTTGAGCTTTTGGAGAAAAAAACAAAAAAAAACATCATCTTACACTACGCCACTGAAAATGATTTAGAACAAGCTTTAACTTTTTATCATCGGAAAAAAGAAGCACTTATTGAAAATTTAACGTCAGTTGAAGATATTTTGGATAAAATTTTAACTGACGCCTTAAATAGCAAAGCCTCCGATATTCACTTTGAACCAAGAAAAAAAGATGTTTTGTTGAGATTTCGGATTGATGGTTTGCTTCATGATATTTTGGTAATAAATAAAGAACTTTATGATGAGATTTTAAACAAAATTAAAGTCGATGCTCATCTTCGAATTGATGAACATTTTTCGGCTCAAGATGGTAAAATGCAAAAGCATTTTTATAACGAACAAGTGGATATTCGTGTTTCAATTGTCCCCATTGTTGATGGTGAAGCTTGTGTTTTGCGGCTTTTGGTGTCAACTTACAATCTTTTGGGTCTTTCTGATCTGGGATTAACGGAGGAAAAAAGAAAAAAAATTGAAGACGCTTTTTTAAAGCCTTATGGCATGATTCTCTCAACTGGTCCAACGGGTTCAGGAAAGTCAACGACAATGTATGCTATTCTTCGTCGGTTAAACACCAAAGAAAGAAATATCTATACCATTGAAGATCCAGTCGAATACGATATTGAAGGGATCAATCAAATTCAAGTCAATCCCCAAACTAATCTCACTTTTGCCAAGGGTTTAAGATCGATTTTAAGACAAGATCCCGATGTTATTTATGTTGGTGAGATTCGTGATGATGAAACGGCCAAGATTGCTATTCATGCCGCTTTAACCGGTCACTTAGTCCTTTCCACCCTCCATACTAATGATGCCCCAACGGCTATTCCGCGTTTAATTGATATGGGAATTGAGCCTTTTTTGGTGGCTTCAAGTTTAAATTTGGTGATTGCCCAACGGTTGGTGAGAAAAATTTGTGAGGCGTGTCGGGTTTCTTATACATTAACCTTTGAGGAGATGAAAAATTACTTTAATGAAGAAGAGATAGAAAAAATTTTTGGAAGAAAAAAGGAAATAAGAGTTTATAAAGGAAAAGGTTGCCCCCTTTGTCATCAAACTGGGTATTTGGGAAGAGTGGGGATTTTTGAAGCGTTGTCTCTTTCTTTATCCATTCAAGATCTTGTAAGAAAAAAAGCCGATGCTAGTGCGATAAAAGCACAAGCATTAAAAGAAGGAATGGAGACAATGACGGTTGATGGTCTTAAAAAGGTATCTTTGGGAATTACGACGATTGAGGAAATATTAAGGGTTACCAAAACTTAAAAAATATGGGAAAAGTTTCTTTTGAGGAAATTACTTTGTTTACTAAGCATTTAAGTGTTTTGATAAAAAGTGGGATTACTTTGGTTGAGGGATTGGAAATTTTGATTAATCAGATTGAAAATAAAAATTTTAAAAAAATATTAACCACGATAAATAATGAGGTTAAAGAAGGGCACTCTTTTTATTCTTCCTTGAAAAAATATTCCGATGTCTTTCCTTTGATTTATTTAACAATGATTAAGGTCGGCGAGCAGTCAGGTAAGCTTGATGTGATGCTTGATTATTTGGCTTCTTATCTTAAAAAACAGTATGATTTTAAGAAAAAAATTGAGAGTTCGTTATTGTATCCAAAGATAATTCTTGCCACAGCTTTTTTAGTGGGAATGATTTTAAGTCTTTTTGTTTTGCCAAGATTGGTTGATGTTTTTAAATCTTTAGAGGTAAAACTTCCTTTATCAACTCAGATTTTAATAACTTTTGCTTTTTTCATTAAAAACAATGTTTTTTTAATCGTTTTGTTTTTTATTTTAGGATTTTTTTCTTTAAAAATTTTTTTAAAACAAAAAAAAGTGCGTCAGTTTTTGGAGGTTTTGTCTTTGCGGTTGCCGGTTTTTGGTAATTTTTTTAATCAGATTGCTGTTGCTTCTTTTTGTCGTAATTTAGGCATTATGATAAAAAGCGGGGTGACGGTGGTTACTGCTTTGGATATTATTGCTTCATCCGAGGTAAATTATTTGTATCAAAACTATGCTCAAAAACTAAAAGAAGGTTTGAAAGAAGGAAAAACCATTTTTGAAACAATCCAAGAAAAAAAGATGATTTTTTTTCCAAAAATTGCCTTACGAATGATTGAAGTTGGAGAAAAATCAGGGCGTTTGGATGAAACTCTTTTGTATTTAGCTGACTTTTTTGAAGAAGAGACCGATGTTTTTGCCAAAGATTTAGCCACGTTAATTGAGCCTTTAGTTTTATTAGTTGTGGGTTTGGTAGTTGCTTTTTTGGCAATTTCTATCTTAAGTCCTATTTATGAGATTAGCTCTGGGTTTAAATAAGGGTTTTACTTTAATTGAGTTATTGTTGGTAATTGCCATTATGGGGATTTTGTTTTCCTCGGCTACTCCTTTTTACAGTCGATTTTTACATCAAAATTCCGTCTCAGCTACCGCTTTTTCTTTGAGTTCTTATTTAAGAAGAGCCCAGTTTAACGCGATGATGAGTATTAACAACTCTTCTTGGGGGGTGGCCTATCAGTCATCAAAAATAGTTCTTTTTCAAGGAGCCTCCTATGCCTCTCGGAATTCCGCTTTTGATGAAGTATTTGCGGTATCACCGTCGGTTAATATTTCTGGATTAACAGAAGTTGTTTTTCAAAGAAAAACCGGTTTGCCACAAACTACGCCAACGATTACTATTTCAAGTATTGGCACAACTAAGGTAATTGTCATTAACAGTCAAGGGGTAGTTGAACTTCAATAAAAATGAAAAAATCATTTTCGGTTATTGAGATAATTTTGGCGGTTTTTATCTTTACTATTTTTTCAACTGCGGCTTTGATTGGGGTTTTGGGGGGATTGAATTTAAGCCAGAAAGGTGGTGAATTTACCATTGCTTCCCAGTATGCGATTGAGGGGATTGAGGCAGTTCGCTCAATAAAAAATCGTGGTTTTTCTAATTTGGTAAATACTTCAAGTACCGGTTTGGCAAAAGTCTCTGGTGTTTGGCAGTTTTCAGGGACCAATAACGTTTTTGATAAATATACAAGATATATTGCTATTGCCGATGTTTATCGAGATAGTTTTGGGAATATCGTGGACAGTGGTGGGACTTTGGATCCTTTGTCAAAAAAGATTGTTTCAACTGTGTCTTGGCCGGTGGGGCCTTCTATCAATCAAACGATTTCTTACATCACTTACCTTACCGATTGGAAAAGACCATTTGAAAAAGGAGGAATTTTGGTTTTTGGCAATGGAGGGACGACTTCGGATGTGATGGTTTATAGGTTGTTTGATGGTTCAAGTTGGGGTGCTTCTTTGTCAACGGCCGATGTTGATCCATCAACCACCAACAAAGCCGCCCGAGCAATTCGAGTTTTTGCCAGTAAAACAAGAAACGAAAAGATCCTTGTTTCTCGCCATTACAATGGTAGTAATCAATTTATTTACGCTCAGGTTTTTAATGGGACAAGTTGGGGAAATGTTATCCTTCTTTCATCGTGGAGTAGCACCAGTTATTTGAATGTTTTAAATTTTGATGGCGCTTATCTTCAAAATGGCGATTTTATGGTGGTTTATTCTGATAATACCACCACTCCAAAATTTCGCATTTGGAATGGTTCTTCTTGGTCGGCAGCAATTAGTATGGTCGCTTTATCTGGGGTGCCTCTTCATATTGAGATTGAAAATCGACCCTCTTCCAATGAGGTAATGGCTGTCTTTTTAGATACAGCTTTGGATACTAATACCGAGTATTTCAACGGTGGCGCTTACCTTTCTTCCAATTGGACAAAGGTTAATCATGGATTAGATGCCCCAGCGGCTAATCGAAAGATTGTTGATTTTAAATGGGCAAGTGACGGACTAACAGGGGCTTTAGTTTTTACCAACTCAACGACCGATAAAACTATTCGTGGACGAATTTTTGTAGCCAATGGTAGTGGTTCAGGAAGGTGGGGAAGTGTTGTTGCTCTTTCTTCCTCCCAAACCAATAACGTTGGTGGTTTACTAATGACTCCTCGACCATCGGCCAATGAGTTTTTAGTCTGCGATAAAGATACGGCAACTACTCCTTCAATTATCTGTCAAAGACTGACTTTTTCAGGAACAACCCCTTCTTGGTCCACCCCAACAAATAACGTTATTGGAACAACCGATGCCGGTATTCAGTTAAGTTTTGATTTAATCTATGATAAAGCAAGTGGAAAAGCCTTGATTGTTTACAGTGACAATACCGCTATCCCCAAATATAAAATCTATGATCCCCAAACCAATACCATTACTCCAACAGCAACTGCTATTTCCACCTCTCCCTACACTCTTTCCTCACCGGTAAGAACGGTAAAGCTTACTTTAAGCCCAATAAGCTCAACGATTATGGCTTTTTTCTCCGATAATGCCCGAAGCAATTACTCCAGTTTATACACGGGTAGTTTTTCTTCCTTTACTCAGCATGGGACTAATGGTTCAGCCGTTAATGATTATTGGTATGATTTTATATGGGACCAAAATTAAAAAAAGGATTAACTTTTATTGAGGTGCTTTTGTATCTTGCGATTGTCTCTTTTGTTTCTTTTTCTTTGGTTGTTTTTGCTTGGAATGTGATTGTTGCTTCAGAAAAAAACAATACCAAACAAGAGATTTATTCCCAAGCAAGAATTGTTTCGGAAAGAATTTTATTTGAGATAAGAAATGCAAATGATATCAATTTTGCCGATTCTAACTTTGATGTTGATTTGGTAACTAATTCCAATTATAAACTTTCTTTGGCCACCGATGCTTCAACTAATCCCACTCTTTTTTATGTTAATAATTTAGGAATTTTAATGATTAAACAAGGCAGTGCCCAAGCTTTTCCTCTTCACTCAAACTCTTTAAAAGTCAAAAGCCTTATTTTTAGTAATTTTTCTTCAGCCGATGGGAAGACAAAGAATATTAAATACCATTTAGAATTAGAAAAAGGTAGCGGTAGTAGTTTTGCCTATCGAGATTTAATTATTATGGAGGGTAGTGCCGAAGTTCGTTCTAACTCTTTATGAGAAATAAAAACGGTTTTTTGGCTTTATCTTTAATTCTTATAATTTTAGCGGTGGTTTCGGCAATTGTTGTTTCCGTTTCGTTGATGGCAATTGGAGAAGGGAAAGCCGGTCTTTTTCATTATTATGGGACTTATTCTTTATCGCTTGCTGAAGCTTGTATGGAAGATGCCTTATTAAAGTTTCGGACCAATCCTTCTTATACCGGTGGGACAATCAACTTTCCTCAAGGAAGTTGTAATGTCACTGTTTCTTTGGTTTCTGGAGCTTATCGAGTAACTACCACTTTTACCTATAAAAACGCAACCCGAACGATTGAAGCGGTGGTTACTAGAACCTCAAAGCTTAATCTTTCTTCTTGGAAAGAAAAATAAAAATTCGCTTGACAAAGGAAAAAATTTTTGTTAACGTAAAAAATATCCTAGTGAATTAAAGCTATTAAAAGTTTAATTTAATAAAAAGTTATGAAAAAAGTTAATAAAAAAGGATTTACCCTAATTGAGCTTTTATTAGTTATTTTAATTATTGGTATTTTAGCGGTTTCAGTTTATGTGGCTTTAAATCCAGCGGGCCGATTAGCTGATGCCAGAAATGCTACACGATCCTCAGACGTTCAAACAATTTTAACCGCCATTCATGCTTATATTGTCGATAACAAAGGTGCTTTACCAACGGGTTTATCCTCTGGTATGGTAGAAAAGCAATTGGGGACGGCGACAACTGGTTGTGCTATTTCCACTGGAGGTTGTAATGTAACGGGGACTGCTGACTGTGTTAATTTATCAACGCCTTTGGCTAAATATTTAAAATCAATTCCCGTTGATCCCAATGGTGGAACAGCCGCTTTAACCAAATATTCAGTTGTGGTTGATACCAATGGGATTGTTACTGTCAAAGCCTGTGGGGCAGAGAATGGCGTTACCATTTCTGCTTCTCGTTAAAAAGAGGATAAATTTTTTTTAGGATTTTTAAAAAACAACCCGCTTGCGCGGGTTGTTTTTTTTTGTTAATATAAAAAAAAATATGTTTGGAAAAAAAAACGCATTAATCGTGGTTTTTGCTGATCATTTGGAAATTTTTTTACCTTCTTCTTTAGTTTTTAATTTTTCTTCTTCTTTTGTTTTTAATATGGAGCTTTTGGATCGGATTAATTTTGAAAAAAGTCTTAAGATTTTTTTAGAGCAAAATAAAATTTACCGAAAAAAATTTTTTCTTATTTTAGATGAAAGTTTTCTTTTTTGGAAAAAAGAAGAAAAAAAAGAAGAAGTTGAGGAAAAAAACGAGGCTAGTTTTTTTGAGATGGTGCCTCTTCCATCAGAACAAAAACAAGAAATAAGTTTTTCTTTGGATAAAGAAAAAATTAAATCGATTTTAGAAAGCATCGTTCGTGTTTTTTTATCAAAAGGAAATCAAATCAAAGGAATTTACCCTTTTTTTGCCGTAAATATTGATTTTTCCAATCAAAAAATTACTCCTTTCTCCTTTGATGAGAAAAAAATAAGAAAAAATTTTTTAATTGATTTACCAATTCAAGTTGAAAAAAAAGATGGAAAAAAAATATTAATCGCTTTTCTTTTTTCTTTGATTATTTTTTTAACCTTTGGCTTTTTTTTATTAAAAAATAAATTCATTTTTAAAAAAGAAAAAAAGTCTTTTAAGTTACCAGTGGAAAAACCAACCCCAATTTTATCACCAACACCAACGATTTTTTATCTTTCGCCAGAAAATATTGATATTGAGATTCAAAATGGAAGCCTAAGGCCTGGTGAAGCCAAAAAACTTAAAGAAAAACTTGAGGAAAAAGGTTATAAAGTTTTAAAAATCGGTAATGCCCAAGAAAAAACAGAAATAACAAAAATTTTTATTAAAAATAATATCCCTCAAGAATTTATTGCTAGTTTGAGCGCGATTTTGAAAGAAAGTTACTCTTTGGCCACTCCAGAATCAAACTTGTATTATTTTAATAGTTCGAATTCCGCGGATATTTTAATTGTCATTGGACAAAAATAAAGGTGATTTTTATCATTACTTTAAAAACTATATCAAAACCGCCGGGATAAATCCTTTTTTATCAATGAATTTTTTAGTAATGATGTAGGAATGAGTAAGACCTAAACTCAAAGCCACTTTTTTTAATCTATTATAGTCTTGGATAGCAGCAGTTTTTTTCACCTCCAAAGCAATTTTTTTATCCTCAAGAATAAAATCAATTTCTGCCCCATTTCTTTTTTGAAAATAAGAAATTTTTCCATATTTTTTAAGATTCAAATAAACACTATTTTCAAATAAACTTCCCTCATTGACCTTAACAAAACGGTTAATAAGGCCAGTATCACAAAGATAAACTTTTTTAGCGCTACTGACCTGCCTGTCTAAACTTTTTGAATAAGCGGGCACTAAATTTAAAAAATAAGTCTCTTTAAGAAAAGAAATATAGTTATGGACAGTAGCCCGACTGACACCTACTTCTGAGGCGAGTTTGGAAATATCAAGTTTTGCTCCCACTCTTTCCAAAAGCAAAATCAAAAGATCTCTAAAGGCATTAAGATTTTTAAAATCAGCTAAAATCTTGACATCTTTTTCAAAATAAGATTTAAAAATATCTTCTAAAGCCATTTTTTTTAGTTCTGAATTTTGAGCTAACACAACTTGAGGAAAGCCACCATACTCCAAATATTCATCATAAAGTCTTGCTAATTTTTCATAGGTAATAAGATTTTTATCTTTATCTTTTTGGTTAAAATCTTGAGTGAATTTTTCTTTTATTCCTTTAAAGATTAAAAACTCCTCAAAGTCCAAAGGATAAAGTTCAAAAGTAAATTTTCTGCCAGCCAGGCTTTCTGGGAAAAGATTTTTTAAATAAAAACTACTTGAACCAGTGAAAAAAAATTTTATATTGTAATGATCAAAAAGATATTTGATGACTTTAACGATTTTAGGCATAGCACCAATTTCATCTAAAAAGATATAAGCTTTTTCTTTTGGATTAATATTTAGCCGTTGAAGATTTAGCCAGACATTGTCATAATTTATCTCCTCAAATATTTTTTGATTTAAGGGGTTTTCTAAATCTAAAAATATTTTATTATTGCTTTTTATCTCATCAAAAAGAATTCGGTAAACAGTAGTTTTACCAACCCGGCGCATCCCAGTTAAGACAATTATTTCTTTTTGATTAAGATAAGGTCGTATTTTGTCTAAAATTTTTCGGGGATAATACATGTTAATGATAGTTTACAAATTCGCTACAAATTTGTCAAGTAGTAATTGACGGGTAATCCCACCCACTTGTCACAAAACGGTATGATTTAATAATTAAAAATCATATTAATATATCCATTAACAACAAGATAAAAAGTTTTTAATCAGTTATAAAAAGCTACCAAAATATTTACATGAATTTCAAGCCCGTTTTTCACGTAAAAAATATTTCAAATCGGTAGATAATTACCTTCTAAATACACTCAAGCTTGTGACAACAGGGT
>JAPYWZ010000022.1 GCA_028276105.1 Microgenomates group bacterium
GTGTTATTGACGGTGAAGGAGTGATTGTTAATTGATTTTCTTGCTTAGTTGGCTCGGGGGTATTGGTTGGCGTAATTTCTTTGGGATGGTATTTTTCATCGGATTGTTCTTTTACCCACTCATCAATCCCCTCTTGCCAACGATTTCTACCATCGGTAGAAACGGGATCGGTTTCTTTGATTAAAACATAGTCTTTATCACCAATTCTTTTATAAAAAGGAGAAATTTCTTTTGGTTCCGTTCCTTCAATAAAGTACTCTGATCTTACCGGAAAACCTTCTTTGGGAAGTCCTCCCAAAAAGGCATCAATTTGTAAAGCCTTGACTTTTTCTGGTTTTTCGATTATCCCATCAGGATATTTTTCCAAAATTTTTTTCATAAGATAATGCCAAATTGGAGAGGCACCAGTTATTCCTGAAGCAATTTTTGGATTCATGGGTGAATTATCATTATTACCCACCCAAACACCGACAACAATTGATTTAGTAAAACCAACGGCCCAATTATCTCTTTTATCATCAGAAGTACCAGTTTTTACTGCTACAGTTTTTCCTGGAATTTTTAAAAATGAATTTGGACCAAAAACCTCAATCCTGGCGTTGTTATCCGACAAAATATGAGAAATCAAAAAAGAAACTTCTTCTGAAAAGACTCTTTTTTCTTTTTTAGGTTGTGCTTTAAAAATCGTTTTTCCTTTAAAGTCTTTAATCTCCAAAATCGATAACGGTTCTTTCTTAAGACCTCCCGAAGCAAAAACAGAAAAAGCAGAAGTTAACTCTAAAAGATTTGTTTCCCCACCACCCAAAGTGATAGATAGGCCAAAACGGGAAAGATTTTCTAAATTAGGAGCGAAGTTAGAAAGTCCCATCTCATAGGCTTTTTGTAAAAAAGACTTTAAACCAACAATTGCCAAAAGCTTAACCGCAGGAATATTAATTGAATTGCCTAAAGCAAACCTCAGTTGGACTGGCCCGCGAAACTTTCCATCATAGTTTTGAGGAATATAGTCTTTTCCTCCTTGATTGGGAAAAACGGTTTTTACATCCATTAAGACACTTGCTGGAGTATAGCCTTTTTCAAAAGCCAAAGCGTAGGTGATTGGTTTTAGAGTTGAGCCGGGTTGGCGCAGTCCTTGGGTAGCGACATTAAATTTACCAAAGGAAGGATCGTTAAAATCATAGGAACCCACCATCGCCAAAATCTCACCGGTTTTTACATCTAAAACAACAACCGCCGCATTTTTAACATTGTAATTTTTAAGTTTTTCAATCTCTTGTTTGACGATCTTTTCTGCTTCATTTTGGATAGATAAAGAAAGAGTAGTTTTTATTTTCACACCGGTTTCTAAAATCTTTGGTCCAAACTCTTTCTCAACTAAATCTTTAACATAAAAAACAAAGTGGGGAGCGAAAATGGTAATTTTTGGCTGTTTAAAAGTTATTTTTTCCAAATCTTTTAAAGCTTTTTCTTCCTCTTTTTTGCTAATATACCCATCCTCACGCATGCGTCTAAGCACTTGTTTGGCGCGACTCCTCCAAGCATCATTTTTACCAATAAAGGGTGAGTAATAAGTTGGACTTTGAGGCAGTCCGGCTAAAATCGCTGACTCAACTAGATTTAAATCTTTTGGTGGTTTGCCAAAATATCCCATTGAGGCCGAAGCCACCCCCCAAAAACTACCACCATATGGAGCCTCGTTTAAATACATCTCCAAAATTTCATCTTTTTTATACCGTCTTTCCACTTCTATCGCCAAAATTATCTCTTTGATTTTTCGAGAAAGAGTTCTTTCTTTGGTTAAAAGAACATTTTTAATTAACTGCTGAGTGATCGTTGAACCTCCTTCTAAACGTCTTTTTAAGATAATATTGACTAACGCGCGAAGAATCCCGGTTTGAGAAATTCCTTGATGTTTATAAAAATTTTTATCTTCAATAGCAATGGTTGCTTTTTTTAAATAATCAGAGACTTCTTTTAAAGAAACCGGAATTCGATTTTTGTCTTTGTACATCTCATACAAAATTTTTCCATCGCGATCATAAAAAACCGTTGAATATCCGCTGTTGGTGGCAAGTTTTTTAGGTGAAGGTAAATCTTTGCTATACCAGGCAAATAAACCTAAAGAAACGATGAACAAAAAAAGAAAAGAAATTAGCAAAAAAAGCAAAGCTTTAAGAATTAACCGTTGCCAAAAATAGGCTTTTTGAATTCGTTCTTTTCGACTAATCATAAAATTTAGTATATCACTTTGCTATAATATTTTATAGCCCTTTGCGCCGTTTATAATCGGCGAGGCTTTAGTAAGTATATGCCAAAAAGTTATAAAATAAAGGTAGAGTGGTATAAAATGAAATATCCAAAATTTTTTTTAAAAATTAAAAGAATAAAAAAAGAAACTTGGCTTAAGATTTTAATCTTTATTTCTTCTTTGATTTTGATTTTATCATCTTTGGCACCGTTTTTACTGTTAAAATAAAAAAACTTTATGTTTCTTGAACAACCAATTGATAAACTGCCATCAACCAGTCAAACAACGATTAAGCGTTTTAAAAAAATTGGTATCAAAACTTTTTTCGATCTTTTAAATTACTTTCCTTTTCGCTATGAAAACTACTCATTAATCTCTTCCATAGAAAAAGCTCAACCAGGAGAAAAACTAACTCTTAAGGGAAAAATTATTGATAAAAAAGAAGAAAGAACTAAAAAAGGTTTAAGACTACAAAAATTTCTTCTTTATGATGGAACAGGAAAAATAGAGATTGTTTTTTATAATCAACCTTATCTTTTAAAGGTTATTCCTTTTGAAAAAGAAGTTTCTTTTGCTGGCGAAGTTAACGAATTTGGAAAAAAAATTATTATGACCCCTTTTGAATGGGAAGTTGAAACAAATATTCACACTGGAAGATTAGTCCCAATTTATCCGGAAAAAAAAGGTTTATCATCTAGAGTAATTCGCGAAAAAATTTTTTGGCTTCTTTCGCAACTTAAAGAAAACGAAATTTTAGAAATTTTTCCCAAAGAAATTGTCTCTTATAACAATCTTCTTTCAGAATATTTAGCTTACCAAAATATTCACTTCCCAAAAAACAGGGAGTTGGCTGAAAAATCAAAAAAACGTTTGGCGTTTGATGAGCTTTTTGTGATACAACTTTCAGCATTCTTGGTTAAAAAAGAATGGGAAAAAGAAAAAGTAGGTCATCGATTTTTAGTTTCAGGTAAACACCTTACTCGTTTTTTGGATTTTATAAAAAATCTTCCTTTTCAATTAACAGGGGCTCAAAAACGGGTGATAAAAGAAATTTTAAATGATTTGGGAAAAGAAAAACCAATGAACCGATTTTTACAAGGCGATGTTGGTTCGGGAAAAACGGTGGTGGCGGCTTGTGCGTGTTATTTAGCCTATCTTAATGGTTTTCAATCGCTTTTTATGGCACCAACTGAGATCTTAGCTAAACAACATTTTCAAACGCTTTCTTCTCTTTTTAAAAATTATCCAATAAAAATTGGTCTTCAGACAAGAACAGAAAAGATAAATAAAAAAAGAAAAGACAACGAGGTGATTTTTGATTTTGACATCATTGTTGGTACCCATGCTCTTTTAAATGAGAAGTTAAAATTTTCCCGGGTAGGTTTGGTTATTATTGACGAACAACATCGATTTGGAGTCCGCCAAAGAGCTTTATTAAAAGAAAAAGGATTAAACCCTCATCTTTTAACAATGACGGCCACCCCAATTCCGCGAACTGTTGCTTTAGTTTTGTATGGGGAACTAGACATTTCTTATCTTGATGAGATGCCAAAAGGAAGACTACCTGTTAAAACCTATCTTGTCCCTCAGGAAAAAAGAGAAAAAGCTTATCAATGGATAAAAGAAAAAATTAAAAACGAAAATGCCTCAGTCTTTATCGTTTGCCCTTTAATTGAGGAATCGGAAGTTGAAACAATGAAATCAGTAAAAGCCGCCAAAAAAGAATTTGAAAATCTTAAAAAAATTTTTTCGGAGTTTAAATTGGGACTGCTTCATGGCAAATTAAAAAATGAAGAAAAAAATAAGGTTCTTTTGGATTTTCGAAACGACAAGATAAAAATTTTAGTCACCACACCTGTGGTTGAGGTTGGGATCGATATTCCTCAAGCAACAATTATGGTTATTGAAGCCGCCGAACGTTTTGGTTTGGCTCAACTTCATCAACTTCGGGGCCGAGTCGGCCGTTCCAATAAGCAGTCTTACTGTTTTCTTTTTACTACCAGTAACGCCCCTGAGGTGATAGAAAGGTTGACATTTTTCTCAAAAACTAATCTTGGGATAAAACTGGCAGAGTACGATCTTCAAACAAGAGGGCCAGGCGAGATTTATGGGGAAAAACAACATGGTTTTATTAATTTAAAAGTAGCCTCTTTTACCGATTATGAACTTATCTCTAAAACAAAAAACGCGGTGAATTATTTTGTTGCCCACTATCAACTTTCTCAATTTCCCCTTTTATCACAAAAAATCAAAGAGTATCAGATTAAACAGATAACTAGAGATTAAAATCACCAAACACCTCACACCAAACACCTAACTTCCAACACCTAGCACCTAACATTTAAGACAAAAAATAAAAAAAAATATATATCAAAAAGCATATATCAAAAATCAAAATGACATATCAAAAATGAATAGTAAGCAAAGTAAATATTTTTTTAATTTTTTTATATAGTTCTTTTTTAATTTTGATTTGTCATTTTGCATTTTAATTTTTGATTTTTGATATTTGATATTTGATATATTAACAACGTTTACACAATGTTTACCAAGTCAGACTTGGTTTACACTACTTTTTACACTAATTTTCACTCTCCCAATCTCCATTAATCTCTACTTATCTCTATTAATCTCAATGTATCTCTATAAATCTCTATTTATCTCTATTTTATATTCGCATAATTCGCGTCATTCGCATATTCATTCGTATCATTCGTATCTTTATAAAGTTTAACATTTCCTAAAAACTTCTTTACTTAAACGAAGAAGTTAGATTATAAATTGGAGTAATAACAGACATTACCAAAAACCCAACACCCACTCCTAAAAAAACCAAAATCGCCGGCTCAATTAAGGTGGTCATTGCTTTAACAGCCAGTTCCGACTCCATCTCAAAATAGCGAGAGATTCTTCCCAAAGTATCATCTAAATGACCGGTTTGTTCACCTACTTGAGTCATTTGGACTAAAATTGGGGGGAATATTTCCTCTTCTTCCTCCATTGCTGTTCCTAAAGAAACACCTTTTTCCACTTTTTTATAAATATTTGAAAAAGCTTTTTGATAAACTAGATTTTCTGAAGTATCTTTAACTATCTCCAAAGCCTCCAAAATCGAAACTCCTGAGCCAATAAGAATAGAAAGGGTTCTTGTTACATCAACCAAACTTGATGTTTTAATCACTTCTTTTAAAACGGGAATTTTTAAAAGAGTTGAGTCGTAAAGAAGTTTTCCCTCTTTAGTTTTAAGATAATTTCGAAAAACTATAATTATTAAAAAAGTTCCACCAACAACCAAAGGCCAAAATTTGGTCATAAAAGAAGAGATAAAAATCAACAACTTAGTCGTCAATGGTAAATCAATGTTAAAGTCTTTATAAAGATTCAAAAGCCTTGGTAAAACAAAAGTAATCATGATAAAAATAACAATAATCATGGCAATGATAATAATTACCGGATAAATTAAGGATCCTTTAACTTTTGCTTTAAACTCGCGTTCTTTTTCCAAGTTGTCAGCTAGTTTTAAAAGAATCTCCGCCAATTTTCCTGAAGCCTCACCGGAGCGAACTAAAGCAATGTAAAGATGAGAAAAATAAGAAGTATATTTCTTCAAAGCCATTGAAAAAGAATTACCGGCTTTAATTTCTTCAGAGAGATCAGTAATTATTTTTTTAAAGCTTTGTTTGGTGGTTTGTTTTTTTAAAATATCTAAAGCTTCAATTAAAGTCAAACCGGCATTGAGCATCATCGCCACTTGGCGGGTAAAGTTGACAATATCAGAAAAATTTACCCGATCAAAAATAGCACTTAAAAAAGAAATCTGCTGTTCTTTTTCTTTTTTTATCTCAATCACAAAAAGTCCTTTTTCCTTTAAATAATCTTTTACGTCTTCTTCTTTTTCTGCCTCAATTTTTCCTTTTTTGATTTTTCCGTTTTGAATGACTTTATAGTAAAATCTCATAAAAATTTACCGCAAGATAAACTTTTCCAATTCTTTTGGTCTTATCGCATAAGAAAAAGCTGTTTCTTGGCTAATCAATCCTTGACGATAAAGTTTTGCCAGATATTTTTCAAAAAGAATCGATCCTTCTTTTTCTTCAGTCTCCAAAACGCCGGGTAAAAGATGGGTTTTTCCTTCGCGGATCAAAGTCGCTACGGCCGAGGTATTGACTAAAATTTCCAAAGCTGGAATTCGACCAAAACCAGAGGCTTGCGGTAGAAGTTTTTGAACAATTACCATCTTTAAAACGGAAGAAAGCTGAATTCGTATCTGATTTTGTTGATGAGAAGGAAAAGCATCGATAATCCGATCAATTGTTTCGGGAGCAGAATTAGTGTGAAGGGTGGAAAAAACTAAATGACCGGTTTCGGCAGCAGTTAAAGCCAAACTTATTGTGTCATAATCTCGCATCTCACCCACCAAAATGACATTTGGATCCTCTCTTAGGGCTGATTTTAATGCCTTATTCCATGAGTAAGTATGAGTGTAAAGTTCGCGTTGGCTAACAATTGATAAACCTTTTGGATAAACATACTCGATTGGATCCTCAATGGTAATAATATGATAAGGATATTTTAAATTAATCTCATTAATCAAAGCGGCCAAAGTGGTTGATTTTCCATTACTTGTTGGGCCCGTTACTAAAACAAAACCTTGAGTAAAATCACAAATTTTGGATAAAGAAGAAGGTAAATTCAACTCTTCTAAAGTTCTTATTTTCTTGGGAATTAAACGAAAAGAAGCAGAAAGACCATTTTTTGTATAGTAAAGATTTATTCGAAAACGAGTCTCCTCAAATTCTTTGGAAAGATCAAGTTCCTTGTTGGTTAAAAGAATCTGTTTTTGTTCATCGTTTAATAAAGAAAAAAGAGCTTCTTCTAAATCCTTTTCTTCAAAGGGAGGAAAATTGTTAAGGAAATAAATTTTACCTTCAATGCGCAAAGAAGGAGAATATTTGGGAATAAGATGTAAATCCGAAGCATTTTTTTCAATAGCTAGTTTTAAAAACTCATTGAGATTTAACATATTTTTCTCAAATAACGAACAACGTTAATTTTTTTAATTCTAATCCTTTGACTTCGCTTAAGATAAATCCTTCAGTTCAACTTAGAATAAATTCTTCGAGACTTTCCTCCGGATAAATCGATTCCAACTGATTATAACTGATTTTAACTGATTTAAACTTTTTTTAAACTTCAGCTACTCGCAAAACTTCTTCAATCGTTGTTATTCCATCCAATACTTTTAAATAACCGTCTTGTTTCATCGTGATTAATCCTTCTTTTTTCGCCTGGTTTTCGATATCTTTGGCTGACTCTTGTTTTAAAATCATTTTAGTAATTTGTGGCGAAACTTTTAAAACTTCAAAAATGGCAATTCGACCTAAGTAACCGGTATTGTTACATTCAGAACAACCTTCTCCTTTTGCTAAAATAATCTTTTTTCCTTCTTTATAAGGTTTTGGTAAAAGATCACCTAAAACATCGATGATATTTTTCTTTACTTGTTCATCAGGCTCATACTCTTTTTTACAAAATTGACACACTCGCCGACAGATTCGTTGAGCAACAACTGCATTTAAAACTGAGGCTATTAAAAAAGGCTCAGCTCCCAAGTCTATTAACCGAGGAATGGCGGTGGCTGAGTCATTGGTGTGAAGGGTTGAGAAAACCAGATGGCCGGTTAAAGCCGCTTGAATTGCCAGTTGGGTAGTTTCTTTATCACGAATTTCACCAACTAAAATAATATTGGGGTCCTGACGTAAAAAAGCCCGAAGTCCTGAGGCAAAAGTTAGTCCGGCTTGGGGATTAATTTGAACTTGATTTATTCCTGGGATTTGATATTCTACTGGATCCTCAAGAGTCATGATGTTGACTTTTGGGGTATTGAGTCGAGAAAGAATGGAATATAAAGTCGTTGTTTTTCCGGAACCAGTTGGGCCGGTGACTAAAATAATTCCATAAGGCTTGGTAATTGCCTCTTCTAAATCACGAAATTGAGGTCCACGCAGTCCCAGTTCATGAAGTTTTGGAATCCCACCGGTTTTTTTCAAAAGTCGCATCACCACTTTTTCTCCGTGAACTGTTGGTAAAGTGGAAACTCGAAGATCAACTTCCTCATCGCCCAAACGGTAAGAAAAACGACCATCTTGGGGAATCCGTTTTTCATCGATTTTCATTGAAGAAAGAATCTTAATTCGCGAAATCACTCCATCTTGGATAACTTTTGGTAAAACCAGCTTTTCATGTAAAATGCCATCGATTCGATATCTTACCCGGACCATATTTTCTTGAGGTTCAATATGAATATCGGAGGCACGACCACGAATGGCAAACTCAACAATTGTGGCAACAATTTTGGC
>JAPYWZ010000023.1 GCA_028276105.1 Microgenomates group bacterium
TTTAAAAGGCGAATGGACAAAAAAAATTATCACCATGGTAGAAAAGGAATTGTTTATCGAATGGTGGGATTATCAAAGTGGGAAAAAACATTTGCGGCAAAAGGAGGAGTTAATAGAAAGGTATGGGTTACTAACAAGATATACGCCTATTCATCATCATCCACTATTGGCGAGTTGTGAAGATGGGAAAGATCACAATCTAGTTTCGGCGACTTTTGGCTCTAATTATTTACCAGTACAATTGAATGCTATAATTTATGGGATCTTAACTTATCTTATTAAATATTATCAGGATGAAAACTTAGGCAATGATAAAGAAAAGGTTGGCATTTATCAAAGTTTTAAAGAGAGATTGTATTACGATTTTCAAAAAGTTTTTTGGTGCGAAAAATCAGGATGGGAAGGCTTTCGTAATTATTCAATTTTAAAAGGAGAAGAAGGACCAATTTTATACGGTGATTTAGCTGCAGAAGTTTGGCCTTTGTTTGTTGGTTTAGCAACAAAAAAACAAGCTTTAATTACCAAAGAAAATCTAAAAAAATACTACGCGGGTGATTATGGTTTAGCCGCCACCAGTTTGATTTTAAGAAAAAGATCAGACATCTTTAAAAAACTTGAAGATAGTTGGCAATTTCAATGGGAATATCCCAATTGTTGGCCACCTTTAATGTATATTGCGGTTGAAGGGCTTAAAAATTATGGTTATTTTAGGGAAGCGTTGATTTATCAAAAGAATTGGGTTAATTTTGTTGAAAAAGAGTTTTTTACAACCGGAAGATTTTTTGAAAAATATGTTTATTCGAAAAATGTTGTAAGCGAACGTGGCTATTATGGAACAATGAAGGGTTTTGGTTGGACAATTGGTGTTTATCTCAGATTTTTGAATAACTTGGTGAAAGAAAATTTTTTAGACTAAATTCTTTAAAAATTCATAAGCCCATTTAAAAATATCATTTTCTTTAATTTTGGACTTCATTATTTTGTTTCTTTTTAATTTTTCTGAAGAAGGCATATTAAGAGTGTAAGTTAAAGCATCGGCTGATTTTTCTACTTCATAAGGATTAATTAAAATTGCTTCGGTCAAATCTTTTGCCGCACCAGCAAATTGAGAAAGAATAAGCATTCCGTTTTTAGGATTACAAGCAATAACATATTCTTTAGCAACAAGATTCATCCCGTCATCAAGAGGTGTCACAAAACAAATATCAGCTAATTGATAATAACTAATGATTTTTTTTCGATCAATTGTTTGGTTAATAAAATGTATAGGTTGCCAATTGGAGGTAGAGTAGCGCCAGTTGATTTTTTCAACCAAATCGTTTATTTCATGACTGAGTTTTTTATAAGCCGGTATATGAGTTCTTGAAGGGGCACCAATCATTAAAAAAGTAACTTCTTCAATATATTGGGGATATTTTTGAAAGAAAAAATCAATAATATTGAGTCGTTCTATTATGCCCTTAGTGTAATCGATTCTGTCAACACTAAGAATCAATTTTTTATAATCAAAGCCAAAATCTTTTTTGATTATTTTTTTGCTAACTTTTTTTCTCATTTGGGATTTAATTTCTTCATAGTCAATCCCGGCTGGTAAATTACCAATTTTTGTTTTTAAATCTTTAAAAATAATTAGGGTTGGTTCTGAATCGGTAATAACTCCTAAATCACGAGTGGCGCATTGAATAAAGTTTGCC
The DNA here is from genome assembly GCA_028276105.1 of Microgenomates group bacterium. GTDB lineage: Bacteria > Patescibacteriota > Microgenomatia > UBA1406 > GWC2-37-13 > RSWP21. The sequence continues at coordinate 1,695 of JAPYWZ010000023.1, forward strand.
ACATGATAACTTCGGTGAAAAGCAATGAAATCAGATGATAATAATCCTTCAAGCAATTCCTTTCGCCAAGGACAGATTCTGAATATTTCATAAGTAGGCCAAGGAATATGCCAAAATACTCCCACTTTAAGTTCTTTATTTTTTTCTTTTAAAAACTTTGGGAGAAGCGCTAAATGATAGTCATTGACCCAAATGACCGTATTTTTAAAATCATTTTTTTCTTTTATTTCTTCTAAAATTGATTGAGCAAATTTTTGGTTTACTTGGAGATAAGTATCCCACCACGATTGATGAAAAATTGGTTTTACAAAAACATTATGACACAACGGCCATAAGGTTTGATTGGCAAAACCGTAATAAAAGTTTTCGACCTCCTTTTTTTTTAAAAAAATTAATTTTAATTTATAATCTCCTTTTTTAGGAGGTATTTTTAGTGAATTTTCTTTATCGATTATTAGTTTATCGGCATTACCAGAAGATCGAGCAATCATTGTTCCGCCAGTTTTTTTTAAAAGAGCATCAAATAATAGATGGACACCACCGGCAGATTTTTCATATTTTATTTTTCCATTGTAAACTTTATTATAACTATATGATGGTCTTTGTAATGCAACAATGAGTTTTTTGTTTTTTAATAGTTTGGCTAGTTTATCTAAATTATTAGATTCTTGCATAATAACGATATTATATCATTTTTTTATTATCAAGACAGAAATTAACGTGATCAATTAGATTATTGGAAAAAATAAAAGTCAACTCTTAAAATTTCCGTAAATTTTGAAGATTAATTTTTGATGAACTTTAATTATGAACCCACGATCGTGGGTTTGTAATTAAAGTTTTTAAATTTACCATAAAAACCGATAGGAAGAGGAGAAGTTTATTACTTCTTTTATTTTAAAAGGAGTTTTTGGGAGACGGGCGGATTTTTCTTCCCATTTGACTTCAAAGCCATAAAGATTTTGATTTTTTAAAAGAATGTCAACTTCCCTTCCATCATAGTCTTGCCAAAAATAAAGATTAAAAAATTTTCGTTCATAATCAATCCGTCTTTTAAGACCCAAAACCAAAGCATTTTCCAATAAAAATCCTTTATCGGCTCTTTTTTCAATAGGGGAAAAATCACCAATCAAAGCGTTTCTTATCCCCAAATCATAAAAATAAACCTTAAATTTTTTCTTTATCACTTGACGCATATTTTTTTGAAAGGGAAAGGTGCGAAAGATTATAAAAAATTTTTCCAAAAGATCAATATAGTTTAAAACCGTTTCTCGGGCAATACCAAGAGTTTGCGCCAATTCATTTGGATTGACAAGACTGCCTATTTGATAGGCTAAAAGTTGGGCAAGATCAACAATAGTTCTTGGTTTTTTGACGCCTTCAATCATCAAAAGATCTTTAAAAAGATAGGAGTCGACAATCTCTTTTAATTTTTCTTTTTTTTCTTGGGCTGATTTTAAAAGAAAGATTTCTGGATAAGCGCCATAAACTAAGATTTTTTCCAAAATTTGAGTCAGTTTTTCTTTTTGCGAAAAATTTTCTTTAAACTGCCAAAAGTTTTTTGGGCGGATATTGGTAATTTCTTCCAAAGATAAAGGATAAAGAGAAATAACTTTTTTTCTACCAGCCAAACTATCACCAATATTTTGAAGGAATAAAAAAGAGGAGGAGCCAGTGGCTAAAACTTTTATTTGGGGGAAATAGTCATAAAAAAGCTTTAAAAGAAGACCGGCGTTTTTTAAATATTGGATTTCGTCAAAAAAAATAACGGCTGATGATAAAAGATCAAGCTCTTCAAGGATGGAGACGATTTTTTCTTTAGAAAAAGAGTACCATAAAGCTTCAGTAGCTGGGTCAGTAAAATCAAAATAATAACTTTTTTTGGTAATTTTTTTTCTTATACTTTGTAAGAGGGTAGTTTTTCCAATTCGTCTTGGACCAGTAATGATAAGAATTTCTTTTTTATTAATTTCTTTAAGAATTTGTTCTTCAATTAGTCGTTTAAACATAACTTTATTTTATCATTGGAAAAAATAAAAGTCAACTCTTAAAATTTCCGTAAATTTTGAAGGTGAAGTTTTTTATTTTACCATTTCAAAAAGTCTTTCCCCAATTTTCCCAAATACCTCATTTTCTAAAATTTCTCTTTCTTCGGGTAAAAAATTTTGCAAAACATAAGCTTCACCATCAACCCATCCAGTTTTTTGGCGGTTGTCAATGCCAATTCGGATGCGCCAAAAATCTTTGGTTTTTAAGGTTTCTTCAATTGATTTTAGACCTTTATGAAGCTTTGGACCTTTGCCAAAGTCAATCCGAAATTTGCCAAGAGGAATATCTAAATCGTCGTGAACGATAAATAAGTCGTGTAACGTGTAACGTGTAACGTGTAACGTCTTTAAAATCTTTTTTACTTCTTTGCCGCTTTCGTTCATAAAACAATTAGTTTTAAAAGTTTTAAGATTGAAACTTTTGTTTTTTTGATCAGAGAGTTTATTTAAATAATCAATAAACATATGACCAGCATTGTGACGGTTGTTTTGGTATTTTTTACCAGGATTACCCAGTCCGATTATTATCATAGTCAAATTATAATTGATTTTTAATTAATTATTTTCTATTATAATTTCAAAGTTTCCCAAATTTTTCTATATCAAATATCATAAATCAAAATGCAAAATGACAAATTAAAATTCAAAAAGGAGTTTAAAGAAAGACTATATCGTTTTGTTTTAAAACTAGTTAAAATGATCGAAAAATTACCTAAAGATAGAGTTTGTTTTATTTTAGGCGATCAATTACTTCGAAGCGGCACAAGTATTCTTTCAAACTATATTGAAGGTCAAGCAGCCTCAAGTAAAAAAGATTTTATCAAATACTTTGAAGTTAGTTTAAAATCAATTAACGAAAGTAAAGTCTGGATTGCTTTATTGAGAGATGCTGGAAAAATTAAAAAAGATGAAGCGCAATGGTTTTTAGATGAATTAAAAGAATTTGGCAATATTTTTGCTTCAAGTATTTTAACTTTAAAAGGTAAAAAAATAAAATGATTTTGATATTTAATATGTAATTTTGATTTTTGATATTTGATATTTGATATATTTATAATATGTCAAAGTACGTCCCAGATATTTCCTCAAAAAGATGGGTGATTATTTCACCCCAGCGGATTAACCGGCCGCATCAAAAGCAAGAACAGTTTGTCTGCCCTTTTTGTCCCGGCAATGAAAAAATGACTCCGCCTGAAGTAATGCGTGTTGGTAAGGGAGAGCCCAATCAACCGGGATGGGAAATAAGAGTAATTCCCAACAAATACCCAATTACTGATTTTCATGAGGTGATTATCCATACTCCGGATTGTCATAAAGATTTGGAACATTTATCAGAAAGTCATCTGAAAAAAATCTTTCAAGTTTATCGGGCACGGTTTAACTTTTACCGACAAAAGGGGCAGGTAATAATCTTTTGCAATCATCGAGAAAACGCCGGGGCATCACTAAAACACTCTCATGCACAATTGGTAGTTTTGCCGTTTCAAATAAATTTAGATACTTTAGCCCGTGAACCGATGAACAATATTATTGAACAAAATAAACACTTTAACCTTTACTGCCCTGATTTTTCTCAATGGCCTTTTGAGGTTTGGCTTGCCCCAAAAAAACAAAATACTTATTTTGGTGATATTACTGATGAGGAGATTGAGGATATGGTGACAATCTTTAAAAACGTTTTAAAAGCTTTAGAGAAAATTTACAAGAAGTATGAGTTTTCCACCCTTCCTTTTGCCTATAACTTTTATATTTACCCAAAAGAAAATTGGTATCTAAGACTTATTCCCCGTTTTGTCAATCGCGCTGGTTTTGAGCTTGGGACAGGGCTTTCGGTTAATATAGTTGATCCAAAAGATGCGGCGGAAGAAATCAAAAGTCAGCTACACCAAACATCTAACACTAATCACCAAGCATCTAACACCTAACATCTAACACTAAAAAACACATGTCAAAAATCATATATCAAATATCAAAATGACACCCTCCGATTCGGAGGGAAAAAAGAAACATATAAAAAAATAAATTAAAAAAATTACTTCCTTTGCTCATTATTCATTTTTGATATGTAATTTTGATTTTTGCTTTTTGATATTTGATTTATTAAAGATGTTTAACGTTGAACGTTTAATATTTACTTTTTTCTATTGACAAACGAAAAGATTGTTATTAAAAAAAGGTGAATCAGAATCGACAAAAAAAGATAATAGTTGACATTGGTTAAAAAAAATTCCAAGCCGGCAATAATGTTTTTGAAATAAGGAAGATTAAACGAGGGGATAAAGGGTTGAAAAATGTAGACGATAATCAACAAAAATAAGATAAAAGGAATTAAATAACCAATATCAACCAGGTCTTGTTTTGAGGAGAACATAAGTGAGGAAACGGTAAAAATAAGATAAATTAAAGCAATATTAAGCCCCAAATTTTTATTGGGAAAAAGATTGAAAAATGAAAGCCCAAAAAATAAAAAAAGCGCTCCAAAAAAAGGAGCCACCCCAACCAAAATCCCTCGCAAAAAATCTTTTTTAACATACAAAACATGACCCAATTTTATCTGCCCATCTTCAAACTTTGGAAAAATCTGAATATCTTTGACTGGTAAAAACAAAATCATTGCTGCAAAAAAATGAGAAAGTTCGTGGATAATGGTACCGGGTAAAAATACTAAAGAAACTAAAGCATAAACTGTATTTTCATTATGAAAAAATTTTCTAAAAAAGTAAAAAAAATTGTTGAAATTTTTGCGGGAAAGAAAAAAGATGGTTATGGCCTGGATAAACAAAAGAGCAATTAAAAGAAAAAGAGTTTGAGTCATTTTTTTATTATACATTTTTTTACTTGTATTTTTGGGTTGTTTTATTTATCATAATTCTATGCAACTTACTTATATTGATCCCTCAGGAAAAAAAACCCAAGGAGTGCCGGTAGATAACGGCAAGATTCCGGTGGTTGATATTAGTCAAACAAAATCAACGTTAACATTTAATCCACCAATTTCATCCCAACTATCAACTAATCAACAGACTTCTTTTCAAGAAGAGGTAAAATTGTCAACAGAATCACCAGAGGCATTTCGCAAATTCATTGAGGTTGAGGTATTAAAGATTATTAAAAAATTGGCTGAGGAGGGGAAAACGCCTGAAGAAAGACTAAGAGCGATGGCAAGAAAGACTTTGGAACTGATTAAGCCCGGGATGACAGTTGAAGAACTTTTTCAAAATGCCGCCCACTTAGATGATCAGTTTCCTGAGCTTTCGCCGGTTGTTTTTGTGGTGATGAAAGAATATGAACAAAAATATGAAAAAAAGGCTTTGGAGCAAGTAACAAAGCTTGTAAAAATAGGTAAATATGATGAGGCTGAGGCAATTGTCAAAAAGGTTTTGGCGTATAAAATGATTAAGTAAAAAATAAAAATGATAATTAAAAAATTAAAAATTTATAAAATAAAAAAATGGCTGATGGGGGATCACCGGTAGTAATTGAGGGAGGAGGACCGCCATCAATTAATCTACCAGAAGGTAGGGCACCTTCCGCAGTTGGGGGGCAACCGTTTGGAGGAAATGAGGGTAGATTACCAGGACGATCAGGACAGCCGGGTGGCTCAGCTGATGCTAATCCCGATGGAGCCGCTGGACGGCCGGTTACTGCCGGGGAAAATTCTTCTGGGCAAGGAGCCAAGCAAGAAGCTAGACAAAACGGTCCAGAGACTGGTGAAAACGGGGCAGGCGGAGCCGCAGGACCAAATGAAGCTCAGCGGCGAATAGCAGACCAAGCTGGAGAGGGAGTGGCCGACCCGGATATTGCCAGAGAAGCTTTACAAGAAATTGCTAATTCTCAACAAGAAGCACTTTTGATATTATTTACTGATTTTGCCACACCAATGGTTAGGGGAAAAGTAATCGAAGTTTTTAGGGCGTTGGTTAAAGGAAAGGGAGAGGAAGAAATAAAGACATTGCAAGAAAAATTTTTTTCTTTTTTGGATACAATTGGTGCCCCAGAAAGAGATGAGAGATTTTCCAACTTAATTACGGAATTAAAAGACAGTTCTGATTTAGCGAGCAGTGCTTTGGGTTATGATCTTGAGATTGCTATGAAAAGAGAAAGAGTTAGGCAAATTGATGAATATTTGAGAGAAAATCCAAACGCTTCTGATAGGCAACAACAAGAAGAGGAGAAAAATAGATTAGCTTCTGAAATAGAAGCATTAAAGAAGGAAAGAAATGGTCAGATAGAAGTCCCTCAAAACGCCTCAGAAGAAGAAAGAGAAAAAATTGAGAAGCAAAATAAAAAAGGACAAGAAAGAGCTCAAAAATTTCCCCAAGATCAGGTGGAAGCTCAATTAAGACCATTGGTTGGGAAAATTGCTGAGGTAGCTGGTTTATCAGAGGAGCAAAGAAAAAAATTAGAAGGTAAAGATTGTCTTTCG
>JAPYWZ010000045.1 GCA_028276105.1 Microgenomates group bacterium
TGTCTCTCGTACAGCCACTAGTTCAATAGGAGTAGATGTTGTTTCTTTATCTATGCCCATAAATTGTTCTAATGATTGAACTGTGTATTACTCTTTGACCAAGACCAAGTTTTAGACGAGCTGGGTCGGTAAATCTATAAAATTCAAAATGACGAGGAAGGCCGGTTAATCTTTCTTCGGTTGAAAGGTTGTTAAATTCTTTACCAACGCCTTTAAGATCAGGTTCTTCTGGACTTCCTTCTGTAATTTTTATTAACTCTTGATGTGGTTGTGGCTCTAGTTGATCTGGTTGTGGTTTTGCTAAATCTACTGATTCTCCCATACTTTATATGTTTCTTCTTCTTCTTGTCAAGGAGATTTTAATAAACTAAAATTGTTATTGTTTTGGAAAACGAAGTTTTAAAAACAATTCGGTACTTTTCTTTTTTTGATTACCCACCAAATTTTGAGGAGATTTATACTTTTTTGGGAAAAAAGGCAACAAAAAAGAAAGTAGAGAAGGTATTAGGAGATTTAGAGCGTCAGAAAAAGATAAAAAAGATAAAAGATTTTAAAAAAGTTACACGTTACACGTTACAAGTTACAAGTGAGGATACTGTAGGGGAGTATAGTAAAAAATTCAAAATTCAAAATTTAAATCTCAAAATTAAAAAATATAATAAGAGATATCTTTTTTCTCAAGAAAAACTGCAAAAATGGCGATTAAAGTTATATTTAAAGATTTTGTCGTTTTTTCCCCAGATTAAACTTATTGGTTTTTCAGGCTCTTTGGCGATGATGAATGCTGAGAAAGATGATGATATTGATTTATTTATTATTACCGAAAAAAATCGATTGTTTACCGGTCGATTTGTAGCAATAATTTTGGCAAAAATTTTAGGGATTCATCGTTTTTATAATAAACGTTACAAGTTACATGTTGCATGTTATACAGATAAAGTCTGTCTTAATTTATTTTTTGATGAAAGTGATTTGGCCGTGCCTGATTTTAAAAGAAATGAGTATGTGGCCCATGAGATTTTACAGATGAAGCCGGCTGTTAACAAAGATGGTGTTTATGAGAGATTTTTGGCGGCAAATTCCTGGGTATTTGAGATTTTTCCGAATGCGAGAGAAGTAGTAAGTATAAAGTATAAAGTATTAAGTATTAAAAAGAAAAAATCGCTTAATACTTGCTACTTAATACTTAATACTTTTTTCAATAAGATAGAACAAAGCCTTAAGGTATTTCAGCTTCACTTAATTAATCGTCACCGGACGACTGAGATTGTTACCTCAACCCAGCTTTGGTTTCATCCAAATGATTTTTACAAAACGATACACGGATTAACACGGAAGAAAAACGGATAAACACGGATAAATACGGATAAAAAACGAAAGAATAAAACAAGTCAAAAAATATAAACTGTGCCTTCCTTAAAAACCAGATGATTTATCATTAAGGATTTTAATTGATGTTATAATAATTCAATAAAGCCCCGATGCTGGAATTGGTAGACAGGCACGCTTCAGGAGCGTGTGCTTTTTAAAAGCGTGGAGGTTCAAATCCTCCTCGGGGCACAAGAAAATTAGGTAATTACACCTGAAATTTGAAAAAAATATAAAGTAAATTTTTTAAATATTGATTTATTAATTAAAAAGTGTTATGTTAAATAGAAATCACGATCGTGAGTTGGATTTGACATATTTTAGTTATTTTTTTAGTAAAAATAATCGTAAATAATAAATTAATCCTAAAAAATAAAAAAATAAGTTAAAATATATTAAGAAAAGAAAAAGGAGAGATGGCTGAGTGGTCCAAAGCGAGGGTTTGCTAAACCCTTGAGCCTTTTGGCTCACGTGGGTTCGAATCCCACTCTCTCCGCACTAAATCAATGAAAATTTTCTTAAAAGTCAAACCAAAAGCCGCTCAGGCAAAAGTGGTAAAGATTGATAAGATGCATTATATAGTGTTTTCCATTCTTTTTAATGCCTTATCTTTTTCCCACGGTGAAATATTGGTTTTTTTAATTGCTTTTTCAATCACTTCTAAGGTTTTATCATAGGTTTTTCTGTCAACCGGGTAGGGGATGCCATCTTTTCCCCCAAAGGCAAAACTGTAACGGGCTGGGTCCTCAAAGGAAGGCTTGGCGCCAGTCAAAAGCTCAGCAATAAGTGATAGAGCGCGAATTGTTTTTGGTCCAACATTTTCGGTCATCAACACGTCCGTTAAACTTCTACTATCTTTTTGAAGAAGATTTTGAATTGATTTTTCCAATCTTGGAGTAAAGGTTTCTTGCAAAACCGGATGGGAATAAAACTCATTGTCGGTGAGACTCAAAAGCGTAAGTTGCTTTTCACCCTCTTTGGTTTTTTGGATCAATTTTCTGACATGTGACTGTAAAGTTTTTTTCTCGGAAACAACTTCAATTATTGCCTCACGATTGGCTAAACTTTTTTTTGAAGTTAAATTTAAAACTTTGGGTAAGATAACTTCTGATTGAATCCCTTGATGGGGTTCTAAAGTGGGGTCAATAATTTTTTCTGAATACCAATGATAACGTCTGGCTTTTTTTACGGTCGTGTTCATTCCTTGCTGGATGACCGCCCAATGGCCTTTTTTGGTAAACAAAAATGAATGGTGATAAATTTGAAAGTTGTCTTGAAGAAGAGCCGAGTCAACTTTGGCGGTTAGCCGCGATAGAAAGGTTAATTTTTCCGCTTGTAAAAAAGAAAGATTGGCTAATTCTGCCTTTTTTAGAATCTGATCCGGTGTTTTTCTTGAGGTTTTGCCTTTGCCACCGGCGATAAAAATTCCCAAATCTTTTTCTAATCCAAAAAGAGCCGTTTTTAAAGCGCCTAAGGTGGTTGTGGTTAATCCCGAAGCATTCCAGTCAAAAGCCAAAATCGTCCCAAACGATTGAAACCAAACTGGATCGGAAAGTCTTTCTAAAAAAACTTCCGGTCCAAAGTACTCAACCATCAAAATCGCAATTGAACGGGCCAGTCTTACCATCCGCTCAAACAGCCAAGGGGGACAGCGACCATAATCAAGACCAAAAGTAGCAATTCCACGGCGCATAGGATAATTATATTAAAAATCAAAAATCAAAATGTAAAAAAAAGAAAAAAATAGGTATATTAATAATATGTTGAGTCAACGTTTTAAAATCTTAATTTCGTTAATTTTTGCGTTTTTTTTTGGTTAATTTATACGGACGCACAACACCTTATTTATTTCTTTCCCAAGTTAGAAAAATTAAAGGATTAATATCTTCTATTAAGTTTCCTGATTTTAATTTTAATAAGTTTTTAAATTACCAAGTTGAGGAACATAAATTAGACAGTAATCAAAAAAAAGAAATAACCAAAGAGATTTCTTTTACTTTACCAACCGTATCAATCACTTCTTCTAGTTTTTATAATAAACCTGATTTTCCGCCAAGTGACATTTTTTTGTTAACACCTACTCCCACTTCTTTTTTATTTAACTTTCCTTCCTCATATATTTTTCCAACAATCCAAATCACTTCTTTTAAACCGACTCAACCTCCCAAACCAACGGCTACTCCTACTTTTTCACCAATTACTTCTGATATGCGACCAGGAACGAGCTTGACGGAGATATTTAAAGAAGTAAATAAACGAGCGTGTATTCCTGTGGCCCTTCTTTATGCTTTTAAAACGGTTGAAACAGGGGAACGTTTTAAAAATGATAGCCCTTCAGTGATAAGAATTTACAACACTTATGGTTGGTGGATTACCGGAGCAGGGGATCCTTGTTATGGTTTTGGGTATCATGCGCAAACTGGAATTGTCCCTGAAGACAGCGTCAAAGCCGGTACTCGTTGTGAAAATCCAATTGGTGATCCTAATGATTTAAAGATTATGGGGATACTTCAAATATCTGAATGGGAACAACAAGTTGTTCAAAAGTATATTTCTTCAATTATTCCCAAAAATGATCGTCGTGTTCTTTTTGACAACGCTCTTATTTTTGCTTATCTTACAAGAAATCGAGTGGGTAAGCCACCAAAAGACTGTGATAATTGGCCAGATGAGGTGATAAAAATTGCTGCTTCTAAACATTTGGGAAACGGTTGTGAATATTATTACAGTCAAACCGGAGCGTCGGGAAATTATTGTAATGAAGTACTTACGAAGTATAAAGAGTACAAAAAACAAGGTTTTTGAGTTTTAAAATAGAACCTAAATCCGCGGTTATTTTAGAAATTTGTTTGATTTAATATATAAATAGCTAAAATCGAAGCATTATTTTTTAAATTTTATAATTTTATGTTCTTCTTTACCCTTCGAATCGGAGGGTAAGGAATGACAATTGAGTGTGTCAGTCCTGATATAATAAAAGAATGAAAACGAAATTAGTTCTTTTGCTATTAGTTTTTATTTTTTCTTTTCCTCTTTTTTTCCTTTACTTCTTCTATCTTTCAAAAGCCGCGCCTGTAAAAGCAAATTTAGTCATTGATACCCAAAAAACTGCCGGTAAATTTCCTGATCGGTTTAAAGCTTTGGCTCAAGGCGGAGAAGAAAAAGGAAGAATGTTGGGAAATGTGATTGATCTTGTTGCTGGTCTTTATCCGCAATATATTCGAATTGATCATCTTTATGATTTCTATGATGTGGTTTCGTTAGACAGTCAAAATAAAATTATTTTCAACTGGCAAAAATTAGACCAGACAATTTGTGATATTTATAATGTTGGGGCAAAACCTTTTTTAGTTTTAGGTTATATGCCAGAAAGTTTATCAGCCGATGGTAGTTTGGTCGGTCAACCAAAAAAATGGACTGATTGGTCTTGGCTTGTTCAAAAAACAATTGAACGTTATAGTGGTAAAAACACGGTTTTGCCTTGTGGTTCTCTATCTTCATTTTGGAAAACGGATATTTATTATGAGGTTTGGAACGAACCAGATTTGGAGACGTTTGGAAAGTGGCATTATAGCGGTAGCAAAAACTATTTAGAACTTTATTTTTATGCGGTAAAAGGGGCGGAAAATGCAAAAAATGTTTATCCATTTAAAATCGGCGGACCGGCAACAACGGCTTTGTATAAAAACTGGATCCAAAGGTTTTTGGATTTTGTCAACAAAAACAATCTTCGGCTCGACTTTTTAAGCTGGCATCATTACTCAAAAAATCCTGAAGATTTTATTGATGATATGATTGCCTTAAATAAGTATTTAGCCTATCCTCAATATTATCGCTTTCAAAATTTACCGCGAATCTTAAGCGAATGGGGCTATGACTCCAATCCCAATCCTATTGCCGACACCAATTTAGGCGCCGCCTATACGATAGCGGCTATTCGCAACTTTATCGGCGCCAACTATCAACTAGCTTTTCTTTTTGAGATAAAAGATGGTTTAAGTCAAAACTGGGGAATAATTACCAACACTGGTCAGCCAAAACCGCGTTATTATGCCTTAAAACTTTTAAATTATCTTTCTGATATGCGAATTTTAGTTGAAGGAGAGGGAACCTATGTTAAAGCCTTAGCCAGTCTATCTTATAATCAAATCAATGTTATTTTAGTTAACTTTGATCCCGAGGAGAAAAATATGGAGATGGTGCCTTTGACGATTAAAAATTTGGAAGACGGTCGTTATCGTTTAAAAATCATTGATGTTTATGGCAATGAAAATGAAGAAAAAATTATTGTTAATGGTCGGTTAATGCGAAAAAATATTCTTTTAACTGCCAATCAAATTGTATTACTCCAACTTAATAAAGATTAGTTTAAGTTTCAAAATGCATGCCAAA
>JAPYWZ010000057.1 GCA_028276105.1 Microgenomates group bacterium
ATTTTTCAAATAAGCAAATTAAGAATGTTTCTTTAAATGAATTGGCAAATTTGGTGGCGGTAATTTAATAAAAGAGATTAAGAAAAGAGATAAGTAAAGTTAAGGAAGGCGTTAATAAATAAACAAAGCTTAAAAGAGATAAATGATAAGAAAAAGCAAACCGCCAAAAGCTTGGAGAGAAACTTATCCTACCGCCTTTTGGCAGTTAGTCAACTACCAAAATTTTTTGGAAGTATTTGGTTAAGTATTTCTTTATTAAGTCTTAATTTTGCTTTAAATTCTTACATCTTAAATCAGCTATTTTTTAAATAAAACCAAAATCCTCTTGACAAATCCACAAAAATAATCTACTATCTATCATAGTAGATATGAACAATAAAAGTTTTTTAGAAATTACTAAAAAATTAGGACCACTTGAGGAAAAGGTTTTGTTTTTAGTTGAAGGAAGTAAAAGTCCAAGAGAGATTTTAAATCAGCTAAACCAAGGAGAAAAAAAATATGCTTATACCACCATAATGACAGTCATGGATAAATTATTTAAAAAAGGATACCTCACCCGAGTTAAAAAAGACAAAACCTATTTTTACCAGCCAGTGGATAATTTAACCAAATTAATTGAGGCCAATCATCTTTCTATTTTTGATTATTTGATTAAATTTTTTGGTCGGGTTAATTTTTTGCAAAAAAGTCTTTATCTGATTTTTATTTTGCCTTTTTTGAATTTTATCAATCAATATTCTTTTTACTTTAATTTTGCCGTTGTTGTTTTAACCTTGATTTCTGGATAAATTTATTTTTTAACTTTTATTTAAATGGATTTTTTGAGTATATAACAATGATTTTTTTCCAACCAAGTATTTTATTAAAAAATTTCGTTTTAAATAGTCAATATTTAACTGAGAGTTTGTCGATAATCAATCTTATATTTCTTATTTTTGGATTGGGTGTAACGATAAATTATTTTCGAAAATCAAAATTTAAAATTAATAAATTTATCAGTTATTAGTTTAATCTTTAAAAACTTATGACAGAAAAGAATGATAATCAAAACCAAAATAAAAATATATTAATCACGGTATTGGTGGTTTTGGCAATCATTTTTGCTTTTATTTTGGGAGTAAAGTTTGGCCGGCAAGAGTTTTCTTATCGTTATCCACCATTTCTGCACCCGATGATGAAAATACCAAAAGAAGGCTTTGTACCACGCCGTTTTTGGCGTCATGGTTTAATTGGGATAGTTGATTCGGTTGGCAAGGAAAGTTTTGTTATTAAAAGTCGCTGGGGTGAGCTTTTGACGGTTTTAGTTGATAAAAATACTTACTATAAAGTTGATGGAAAAACCGGTAGTTTTTCGGATATTAAAAAAGGAAAAACCGTGATGGTTTTGGGTGAGCCAAAAGAAAAAGAACTATCAGTTAAGGCAGAAATTATTAGAATATTTTAGTTATGAAAAAAATTTTATCATTAAACAAAAAATGGTTAATAATTGGGATATTGATTTTATTGGTTTTTGCTTATTTTATTGTTAAAAATAAAAGCCCATCTTCAAAACAAAGTTATCAGACTGAAAAAGTTTCTCGGGAAACCGTTGTTGAATCGGTTTCGGTTTCTGGAACAATTTTATCTTCATCATCGCAAGTTGTTTCCACCAATGCCACCGGGATTGTAAAAAATGTTTTTGTTGAGAATGGGCAAAAAGTAAAAAAAGGCGATAAGATTTTGGAGATTGATTTAGATCAAGCCGGACAGTATCAATATCAATCGGCTTTGGCCAGTTATCTTTCAGTCAAAAGTAATTTAGAGAATGCTCAAAATACTCTTTTGACTTTACAGGCGGATATGTTTGATAAATGGGAAAAGTTTTATAATTTAGCTACCAATTCTACCTATCAAAACGCTGATGGGACGCCCAATGAAGCAAATAGACAACTGCCTGAGTTTTTAATCGCTAAAAACAATTGGTTGGCTGCCGAAGCTAAATACAAAGCCCAACAGAATCAAATTAATCAAGCGCAAAGTGCTTTGACCGCTGCTTGGATTAATTATCAAAAAAGTTTGCCGATAGTTTATGCACCTTGTGATGGGATAATTGCTGATTTAATTTATGCGCCAGGGATGACCATTAGTTTTGCAAATAATTCTTCAACTTCTTCAACCACGACTTCAGTTAAGATCGCCACGATTAAAAATCAAGGTGTGCCTTTTGGCAGATTTACGGCGTCAGAAATTGATGTTTCAAAAATTAAACCCGGACAAAAAGCAACGATAACGCTTGATGCTTTATCAGACAAAACTTATACTGGTGAGGTAGTGGCTGTTGATAAAACTGGGGAAGTGTCATCATCGGTTGTTTCTTATCCATTAACGATTAAATTTGATGATGAAGCGCCTGAAGTTTTGCCTAATATGTCAGCTACCGCCAATATTATCATTGCTAAAAAAATTGATGTTTTAACCGTTCCTTCCTCAGCCATTGTTAAGCAAAATGGAGAAACTTTTGTTCGCCAAATAAAAAATGGAAAACTCGTTTTTACCCCGGTTGAGGTGGGTATCAGTTCTGATACCAAAACCGAAGTTATCTCCGGCCTTAAAGAAGGCGATGAGATAGTGACTTTGGTGGTTAATAGCGCGCAAACTTCAAGCGGAAGTAATCGATCACCATTTTCCAGTTTTGGGGTGGGCGGACAAAGAATAAGGATGAGATAAAAAGTTAAAAGTTAAAAATCAAAAGTCAAAAGTTTTTAATGCTAATTCAGTTAAAAAATATTACCAAAGTTTATAAAAATCATTTTGTTGAGACAAAGGCTTTAGATGGGGTGACTCTTTCCATTGAGGAGGGTGAGTTTGTGGCGATTATGGGGCCATCAGGATCGGGCAAATCCACCCTTCTTCATATTTTGGGGCTTTTGGATAAACCAACAACCGGAGATTATTTTTTTGAAGGAAAAAAAGTAGACGATCTTGATGAAGATAAGCTAGCTGATTTTCGCAATCAAAAAATCGGGTTTGTTTTTCAAGCCTATAATCTTTTACCAAGAATTTCCGCCTTAAAAAATGTTGCTTTGCCTTTAGTTTATCAGGGGGTAGGAAAAGAAGAACGGGAAAAAAGGGTGTTTGAAGAGCTTAGGGCAGTTGGGTTGGCCGATAAAACTAATCATTTCCCCAATCAACTATCTGGTGGTCAACAACAAAGAGTGGCGATTGCCCGAGCTTTGGTGACCAACCCTTCAATTATTTTAGCCGATGAACCAACGGGTAATTTAGCCTCAACACAAGCTGAGGAAATAATGAAAATTTTTAAAGACTTAAACAAAAAAGGAAAAACTATAGTTTTGATAACCCATGAAGAAGATATTGCCAAATGGGCAAAAAGAGTGGTAAAGATAAGAGATGGAAGAATAGATATATCAAATATCAAAAATTAAATATCAAAATGACAAATTAAAATTCAAAAAGAAATAAATAAAAAAATTATTTTGCTCATTATTCATTTTTGCTATGTCATTTTGCATTTTGATATTTGATATTTAAATTATTAATATGTTCGATTATTATCAAGAAATAATCAGTGAGGCAGTTAATTCTTTGTTGGCCAATAAAGTACGGACTTTTTTGGCAGTTTTGGGGATTGTCATTGGAATTGCCTCAGTCATTGTAATGATTTCTTTAGGTGAGGCGAGTAAAAAAAGTGTAGAAAGCCAAATCAAATCGCTTGGCGCCAATCTTTTAACCATTATGCCAGGAGCGGTCAGTTCTGGCGCTGTCCGTCAAGCGGCTGGTTCCTCAAGTAGTCTGACTTTGGATGATGCTTTAGCCATCAAAAAAAAATTTTCTGAAAAATATGTCACTGATGTTTCACCGGAATTATCAAGAAGGGCGCAAGTGGTTTATGGAAGAAGAAATACCAATACCCAAGTAATTGGGGTTTATCAAAGTTATCAAACTTTGCGCAATATTAATTTGTCTTCCGGTGAGTTTATTTCTCAATTTGATGTTGAGGGAGTGCGGCAGGTGGCAGTTTTAGGACCACAAGTGGTTTCTGATTTATTTAGTGATGGACAAAATCCGGTTGGACAAACAATAAGAATTGCCGGAAAAAGTTTTCGGGTAATTGGAGTGACTGAGAGTAAAGGCGGATCAGGTTTTTTTAATCAAGATGATATGATTTTTGTGCCTTTATCAACGGCTCAAAAAATTTTGTTTGGTGTTGATTTTCTATCCTCAATTGCCATCGGGATTAAAAATGAAACCCTTATGAATCAGGCACGTGATGAGATTGGTTATTTTTTACTTGACCGTCACAAAATCAGTAATCCTTATCAGGCTGATTTTTCGATAGTGTCGCAGGCAGATATTTTACAAACCGCCACCTCGGTTACTTCAACCTTTACCAATCTTTTATCAGGAATTGCGGCCATATCGCTTCTTGTTGGTGGGATTGGAATAATGAATATTATGTTGGTTTCGGTGGTTGAGCGAACGCGGGAGATTGGCCTTCGAAAAGCTTTAGGAGCTAAAAACAAAATTGTTATTTTACAGTTTTTGACCGAATCAATTATTTTGAC
>JAPYWZ010000024.1 GCA_028276105.1 Microgenomates group bacterium
ACTTCTAACACCAAATTGCTAACATCTAACACCTTCGAGGTGTTACAGATTCGTCACCTCGGGATATTTATAGTATTTATAGTATTTATAGAGACACTCCATGGCGTGTCTCTACCTAAAATTAACCCAATCTCCCAATCTCCATCAATCTCTACTTATTTTTACTTATCTCTATTTATCTCTATAAATCTCTATTTATCTCCATTTATCTCTCTTTCATATTCGCATATTCGTAGATTAGCATCATATTTATTTTACTTTTTACACAACTTTTACTCAATATTCATACTTTCTCCAACTCTCTTTTTGCCTCTTCTTCGGTTAGATTTCTGTCTTTTGCCGAATAGTAAAACCGAAGAGTTAATTTATTTTTAAATAACGATATAACCTCAATTTTATCAAGATAAGAAGATTTAAAAGCTTTTTCTTTGATTTTTTGAAAAGTTAGGTCTTTTTTTAGTTCAAATGTTTTGTCAAGTTTGATTGTGGCAAAAGGATTAATGGGCTTAAATTTTGGAAGAAGTTTGGCTTTTTCGATTAACGATAAAAGAGAAATTTCAGTTAAAAAAACATTCTCTTTTTTGATAATTTTGGGAAGAGGAAAAGACTTAATATTTAATTCTAAAAACAAAGCTTCCAAGATCCCTTTTAAATCAAAAAAGTCCGTATTTAAAGCAATTCCCAGTCGATACTCTTCTTTGGGAAGATCATTTTCTTTTGGTAGATAAACTTTGGCAATTTCAAAGAATTTAAGAACTTCTTTTTTACCCTCATTGTCTTTTATGTTTTTATACAAAGAGGGCAAAAGTGAGATTCTTAGATATTCAATTTCTTTGGAAATTGAATTTTTAATCTTTAAGTGATCTTTTTCCTTTAATCCCCATTCCTCGATCATTTTTTTGGAAATCATTGAATAATTGATTACTTCATTTAGTCCTAAATGTTTTAAAAAGTATTTAATTTTAGAACTTACTTTAAATATTTTTTCAAATTCTTCAGGTTGGAATACTTGAGCGGGCGGAGGAAAATTGTTAGGAAGATTGTTGTAACCATAGATCCTGGCCACCTCCTCAACCAGATCTTCGGGGATATTGATATCATACTTTCTAAAATGAGGGACAAACACCTCGATTTTTTCATCATAAACTTTTGTTTCAAAGCCTAAAGAGTTTAATATTTGAATAATTGTTTTTTTAGGTATCTTTATCCCCATAATTTTTTCAAAAAAAGAAAAGGTAGTAACAATCTTCTTTTTTTGATAAGGATGCGGATAGATATCGTACAATTTTGAAGCAATTTTGGCTGAGGCATATTGTTTTAATAAAAAAACCCCAAAAACTAAAGTCGCCTCTACCCTCTCCTCATCCAGTCCTTTTTCAAAATAGGTTGCCGCTAACGTTCGAACGCCGGTCGTCATCACCGTTTTTCTTATTTTTTGTTTATTGTAGGTTTGAACAAATAAAATTATTCGTTTTGTGTTATTAGAGACACAGGAGTTTAATCCACCCATAATTCCACAAAGATCAATCAATCGGCCCCTTCCATCTTCAATTACAATATCCTCTCCGGGTAACTTAACTTCTTTTTCATCAAGAGTGATTATTTTTTCTTCTTTTTTTGATTGGCGCATGATCATGGTAGCGCTTTTTCCATCGCTATTGGCAATTTTGTCAAAGTCAAAAATATGGGTTGGTTGACCTAAAGTCAGCATTAAATAATTGGAGATATCAACGACATTGTTAATAACTTTAACACCGGCGGCTTTTAGTCTTTCTTGAATAAAAGAAGGTGAGGGGCCAATTTTAACATTATCTAAGATAATCGCTGAAAATCGTGAACAAAGATTGTCTTCTTTTATTGAAATATTTAATTTATAATCGTCTTCCCTTTGTTCTTTAATAATTTTTGAAAACTTATATTCCTCAAAAGGATCGAATTTAAGTTTGGCTTTTTTTCCAAAAAAAGGTAAAATGGCTACTGCTTCTTGCGCAACACCAAAAGCTGAAGCCGTATCAATTCGATTAGAAATAATTTCAATATCAAAAACATAATCGTTTTCAACCTTTTCTACTCTTTCAATTGAAGGACCAGCCAAAGAAAGATATTTTTGAATTTCAAAAGGTGAAGCATCAGTTTCTAAAAAATCCAAAAGCCAGTGGTAGGTAATTTTGATGTTCATAGTTCGACTTTAATCACTACAAATATTAAAACTGCTCCAGAAATCTAATATCACCATTATATAAAATCCGAATATCATCAATTTTCATTTCTTCACGCATCATCATACATCGTTCGGGGCCAAAACCAAAGGCCCAACCGGTATAAACTTTTGGATCAATCCCACCCATTTTTAAAACATTTGGGTGAACCATCCCCGCTCCTGCCAATTCCAGCCAACCTGATTTACAAACTCGACATTTTTTACCGTCAACTTCGCCTTTTCCCAAACATATACCACAAGAAACATCGATCTCAAAAGAAGGTTCGGTAAACTGAAAATGAGCAGGCCTGAGTCTTATAGTTCGTTCTTTCCCAAAAAATTCTTTGACAAAATAATCAATGGTTCCTTTTAAATGAGTGATGTTAATATCTTTATCGATACATAAACCCTCAAACTGATGAAACATTGGTGTATGGGTAGCATCCCAGTTGGGACGATAAGTTTTGGCGATATTAATCATTCTAATGGGAGGTTTTACCCGTTGCATTTCTCGATTTTGACCTGAAGAAGTATGAGGAGAAAGAATCATTTTACCAAATTTTTGATGTTCTTTTGCTTCAATAAAAAAGGTTTCAAAATCATCACGGGCGGGATGACCTTTGGGCATATTCAAAGCTTCAAAAGAAAAATACTCCCACTCCACCTCAGGATAAGAAACGCGAATAAAACCAATTTTTTGAAAAATATTAACAATTTCTTCAATGACATAAGTTAAAGGATGAAGACTGCCTTTGGGATAGGATTTACCTGGTAAAGTGGAATCAAAAAATTCTTCTTTCTTTATTTTTTTAAGTTCTTTTTTTTTGCGGTCGATTAAGGTTTCGATTTCTTTTTTTATTTCATTTATTTTTTGACCTTTTTCTCGTCGTTTTTCTTTTGGTAAAGTTTTTATTTCTTCAAAAAGTTTATTGATTATCCCTTTTCGTCCTAAATATTTAATCCGTAAATTTTCAAGAATAACTTCTGAGGTTGCTTTTTCTATTTCTTCTTTGTAGTTTAAATTTTCCATATTTAAAAATTATAAACATCGAAGTTGCCTTTTTAAATTTTATCGATTACTTGACTTTTTCTACGATTTTGGCAAATATTTTTGGATAGTGAACGGCAATCTGGCTTAAAATTTTTCTATCAATTTCCACATTTTTTTCTTTTAACCTCTTTATAAATTGTGAATATTTTAGACCCAATTGTCTAACGGCCGCATTTAATCGAGTAATCCACAAACGACGCATTTCTCTTTTCTTTCTTTTTCTTCCAAAAAATGCATATTCACCCGCATGTAAAACTGTTTCTTTGGCTTTTTTAAACTGTTTATGGCGCGTCATCCAGTAGCCTTTGGCCAGTTTTAAAACTTTGCGGTGCTTTTTTTTTGTTAAAATTCCTGATTTAACGCGAACCATATTATATTAAAAAAATTTTAAATCAAATATTATATATCAAATATCAAAATTACATATCAAAAATCAAAAAGAACCATATAAAAAAATTTAAAAAAATATTTACTTTGCTCATTATTCATTTTTACTATGTCATTTTGCATTTTGATTTTTGATATTTGATATATTAACAATGTTTACACTATTTTTTACACAATGTTTATTTCCTCCCCAACATTTTTAACACTTTATTCTTATATTCCCCCAAAAGTTCTTTTAATTTCTTCTTTCTTCGAAGCCATCTTTTGCTTTTTTTTGAAAGAAGATGACGAAATCCTTGTTGGCGATACAATACTTTGCCGGTTTTGGTCACTTTAAATCTTTTTGCCGCTGATTTTTTTGTTTTTTGTTTTTGTTTCATATTTTTTTTCTTGAAACTACCGCTCTTATAACTCGACCTTCAAGCTTGGCCGGTTTTGTGATATTTACCTCCCCTAAACCCAAAATAAAACGATTAATCAAATCAAAAGCCATGTTTTGTTTAGTAATTTCTCTTCCTTTTAGATTAAGACTTAACCGCAACTGATGGCCTTCTTCTAAAAACTCTTTTCCTTTATTAATTAACCTTTCTAAATCGGCTGGTCCGATGAACAAAGAAAGTTTTATATCTTTAACCACTCCTTTTTTTACTCCTTTTTTCGCTTCTTTTTCTTTTTTTTCCTTTTGATACAAAAATTTATTAAAATCAACAATTCTGGCTACCGGTGGAATAGCATTTGGGGCAATTAAAACTAAATCTAATTCTTTGTCTTTGGCTAATTTTAAAGCTTCTTCTTTTGTTAAAACCCCAATTTGATTATTACTTTCATCAATTACCCGCAATTTTGGGGCAAAAATCTTTTCATTAATAAAAAAAAATGTTTTACTTTTTTGATTTTTTTTATGAAAAGTTCCCAATTTTTTCTTTTAAATCCCAAATAAACTCAATAACATCAACCAACCCCAAATCTTTTCCCTCTCGGGTTCTAACTTTAGCCATATATTTTTTTTCTTCTTTGAAAATCTTTTCTTCTCTTTCTCCTATTATAACCATATAAGGCACTTTTTGCAAGGTAAAATAACGAATTTTTTTGGCTAAAGTTTCATTTTTAAGATTAGTCTCAACGCGAATGTTTTCATTTTTAAAAAGTTTTTCTATTGCTAAAGCTAAAGATGAATATTTATCAGAAATGGGTAAGATCGCAACTTGGGTGGGTGAAAGCCATAAAGGAAAAGCACCGGCATAATGTTCAATAAGAATGGCAACAAATCTTTCTAACGACCCAAGAGGAGCGCGATGAATTAAAGCCGGTGTTTTTACTTTTCCGTCTTCGTCGATATACTCTAATTTAAACCGTTTTGGCAACATAAAATCAACTTGGATAGTACCACACTGCCATTCTCGACCGATGGCATCTTTGATAATAATATCAAGTTTTGGGCCATAAAAAGCAGCATCGCCTTCACTTCTTACATAGTTTAAGTTTTTCTTACTAATGGCCTCAACAATCTTTTCTTCAGCTTTCTTCCAAACCTCATCGCTTCCTAAATACTTTTCTTTTTTTGATCGAAGACCCAGTCGAAGATAATAGTCGGAAATGCCAAAAATTTTTAAAAGATAAATAGTATACTCAAAAACCCCTAAAAACTCATCAACAATTTGATCTTCGCGACAAAAAATGTGGGAATCATCTTGGGTAATGTGTCTTACTCTAAGCATTCCAGATAACTCACCTGCTTTTTCATAACGATAAACGGTGGCAATTTCGGCGATTCTTAGAGGAAGTTCTTTATAACTTCTTATTTTTGATTTGTAAATCATCATATGGAATGGGCAGTTCATTGGTTTGACTAAGTACTCCTCATCATCAATTTTCATTGAAGAGTACATTTTATCGCGATATAAATCCCAATGACCAGAAGTTTGCCACAAAGATTTTTTGCCAATATGAGGAGTATAAACGTGAAGATATCCTCTTTTTGTTTGTTCGTTAATGATTAGATTTTCAATTTGGCGTCTTATAATTGCTCCTTTTTCTGTCCAAAGTAAAAGGCCTCCACCGACCTCATTGGTGAGTAAAAATAAGTCTAATTTTTTTCCCAAAACTCGATGATCTCTTTTTTTGGCTTCTTCAAGTTGCCAAAGATATTTATCAAGTTCTTCTTTAGTAAAAAAAGCGGTACCGTAGATTCGAGTAAGCATTTTGTTTTTTTCATCACCGCGCCAATAAGCACCGGCAACCGAAAGTAATTTAAAATATTTAAGCTTTTTTGAAGGATTGTCAATGTGCCCGCCGCGGCAAAGATCGATAAAATCACCGGATTTATAAATGGTAATTTTTTCGCCCCGCCCTTTTATTTCTTCAATTAATTCTAATTTGTAAGGGTTATCTTTAAACATTTCTTTTGCTTCTTTGTATGATACTTCTTTTCCTTCTACTTTCTCCCATTTTTTCACTATCTCTTTCATTTTTTTCTCAATTTTAGGCAGATCATCTTCAGAAATTTTTTCGCTACCAAAATCAATATCATAATAAAAACCCGTGTCTGTTGGTGGACCCAAAGTGATTTTTGCTTTTGGATAAAGCTCCAAAACCGCTGCCGCTAAAAGATGAGAAGCGGTATGCCGAAGATTTTGAAGATCTTGATTATCCATAGAGTTGATTTTTTTATATTTTCTTTGACGTTTAATGTTTAATATGAAATAACCCTAAGATTAAGTGGGCGATATAGGGCTCGAACCTATAACCTTTCGCACGTCAAGCGAACGCTCTACCAATTGAGCTAATCGCCCATTTTACATAAAATTATATCACTTTGAAAAAATATTACTATCAAAATGTGGGCGAGGGGAGACTTGAACTCCCACGCCAAAAAGGCACAGCCTCCTCAAGACTGCGCGTCTGCCAATTCCGCCACTCGCCCAAATAAAAATTCAAAAATCAAAATTCAAATCTCAAAATTAAAATTCAAAATTAAAAATTAATAAATTTTTAATTTATTTAAAATCATTTTGAATTTTAAATTGTCATTTTGAGATTTGAGATTTAAATTTTAAACTTTTTTCTCATTGGCATTATTTTTATCTTTTAATTTCGATGTATCTGATGTTAGCTGATATTAGCCGAATTCTTCTGATTTATCTGATATCAACTGATTGCAACTAATTTTAACCATTTTTACCCACCTTTTACACAACATTTATACAATGTTTATACTATGTTTACACAACTTTTATACAATGTTTATTATAACATCTTTTTTCCCAAATGTCTTAAAGCTTTGTCGGTTAAAACTCTTCCTCGTGGTGTTTTTTTAATAAGCCCCAATTGTAAAAGATAAGGTTCAATGTATTCTTCAATGGTTCTTTTATCTTCAGAAAGGGCTGAGGCGATTGTTTCTACCCCAACCGGTTGATTGTTAAACTTTTCTGCCAAAACTTTTAAGTATTTTAAATCAATGTTGGTTAATCCTAAAGAATCAATCTCAAGCATCTCAAAAAGTTTTTCTAAAATTTTTTCATCAATCACTGAGTATTTTTCCACTTCAAAAATATCTTTTACCCGTTTTAAAATCCGATTGGCCACCCTTGGTAAACGACGACTTCTTTCACTAATTAATTTTACGGCTTTTTTTGTCAGAGGGATATTTAAAATTTTGGCTGATCTTTCAATAATTTCTTCCATTTCCGATGGTGAATAATAATCCAATCGCAAAATTAAACCAAATCTTTCGCGAAGAGGGGTGGAAAGAAGAGCGATTTTAGTGGTTGCCCCAATAATAGTAATTTTGGGAATAGGGAGTCTGACAATTCTGGCTGAAGCACCTTTACCAACAACAATATCTAAACTGTACTCCTCTAAAACCGGATACAAAAGTTCCTCAACAGTTTTTGGTAAGCGATGAATTTCATCAATAAACAAAACATCTTTATCTTTTAAATTGGTTAAAATAGAAGCAAGATCGGCTCCTTTTTGTAAGGCAGGTCCTGAGGTGATTTTTAACTCCCCGGCTAACTCTTTGGCAATAACATAAGCCAAAGTAGTTTTTCCAATACCGGCAGGGCCATAAAGAAGAAGATGTTCTTGCGGTACACCTCTTTTTTTTACTCCGTCTAAAAAAAGTTTTAAGGTGGCAATAATTTTCTTTTGACCAATGTATTCTAAAAGAGTTTTTGGTCGCAAAATATTTTCCATAAGTTAATTATATCTTATTTTTCAGCGCCCATTTAATCTTTTCTTCTAACGAGAGATTTTTAGGAATTTTGGCAAAAATTTTTTTGGCAAAAGCAGGTTTATAACCTAAAGTAATTAACGTATCAATCACGGTTTTATCTTCGTCAGACAAATAGAGGTTTGAAAGATCAACCTCTTTTTTTAATTTT